>JBAUTA010000305.1:0-6528 GCA_049581985.1 Kovacikia sp. | reverse complement strand
GTATAGGCATGATCCTCACGATTGAGAAGAAAAAATTTCGCGCTGGGAAATAGAATCTTTTGCACTATCCACAAGAGAGACGCGAGGCACAATGCTTTGAATGTAATCTGAAATGCTCGCTTAATAGGATGGTTGACAATTGTTGCCAGGATTCCAGTCATCCAGTTAGTGATGGTGAAGCTTAACGTCAGGGTACTAACAACTACGTACCACAGCGATGACAACTGTCGATGTTGCGTGATGACAACAAAGCATAGTCCCAACAAAATGCTCAACGAACCAAATGGGTAGGTTTCCGGAATGACAAACCAAAACATCGCTGCTGCACTAGTGGCAGCTAGTCCACTAAATAACATTGCGTCAAATCGACGACAACCAATCAATCTCAAGAGGATGAACAGTGTACCAAGCCATAGGGACGCTACGGCAGCAATAACAATTCTGACCGCAGTCAATGGCTCCACGTTGAAGGCATTCATCAGTAAGAATACTGGCGGAAACGCAATGAGTGCAAACAGTGGATGAACTTTGGCACGATTATAGTTACTCGTGCGATCGGTCATATTGCTAAAAACACGTGATATGTCGCTCTCAAACCACACATCGAGAGCTTGTTTGTCAACAATTACAGGGTTAACCTGTTGTGCGCCTTGATAAGCTGCAAAAGCAGCTAAAGCTCCAAAACACAACGCAAGCAGAATATCCTGCCAATGCTGATGAATTTTACTAATCGCTAAAATCAATAGCCCTTTAAAAAAACCGATTAAGCCATCACGCTTAGTCGCCATAGGATCACAACCAATATTGGATATTACTCGAATCTCAGGATCTTTTCGGCGAAAGAGCATTGAGATAGATTTTATATAGATATATAACCAAGACTTCTTAGAAGATTATTTTATTCATTACAGAAAACTCAGTGGAGCTTATGTATTTCTTCCCAACCTTTATGGAGCCTTTACACATCGACTATAAACCCTCCGTCAAACTTATGGTCCATTAACCGAATAACCCACATTCTGTGCAGGGCTGATTTGTTGAAGAAAGAAAAATAGACGGCGTATAGCATGAGCACAGTGGCGGATGGCTTTAGTGATTAAGTTAAAACCCGCTTGACGAAACAAATTCATGGCAATAGTTCGCCCAATCACGAAGTTCACCAAAGCATAGCCATCACACAACGGAGCAGTGTCCTCAGCCAGCACCACATCTTTAGGCCAATGCAGACGATTTTCAATGGGCCAATGCTGGCGAATCCACTCAGCAAACCCTGCTGCGTCTAAGGCATGAACTGAGGTAGAACATCGTCTCGCTGTAAGGTTTACAGGCTTGTGTGCCCGAGCGTTCCACTCGCACCAAGCGTTGCACTCCACACCAGACTGGGTCGATGCCATCAACAGTATCCAAGACATTCACCGTCCGTTGCGTCTGACGCTCCCGCGTCTGTGCCATCTCGGTATTCACACTTTCCGGGACTTGCTGCTCAAATTGCTGGTGCAGGTGCTCAAATAATTTAGGTTGATTCGCTTTGACCGTAATTATGTAGTCATTAATTATGTAGTCATTGCCACTATCGATGAGTTGGGCAACCGTTTTTTTTGAGTATGCAGGCGTATTCCACAAAGCGGGAAGCAATTATCCCCCAAATCGGCTGAATCTGTTATAGGTTGAGATCTTTATCCTGCAGGGTTTCTCACCTTAAAATATACTCTAAAACATTTATTTAATATCCATAGAGATGCTGTGAAGAAGCCCCTTTCCTCCTTGCTGAATACCTAACTATTTGCAAAAGTAGGAAAAGGTATATCCGTCATCCTGCCTAAATCCTATGCTTTATGAAGCAGACTTAAAGTAACCTTTAAATACCAGTAAAGCGTCACCAGATGAGATTTATTCCCCCTAGAATGCAATAAGATTTACTCCGAGTAAATACTTTCACGTATCCCAAGCATAGGGTTATCAGGGAGACTACGTAGGTTGTCAATCTTAATCTTGCTGTCCAGAAAGACCCTCTGTAATCCGTTAATAGAGGATGTCGAGCCACTCCCAGTACCTAAAACCCATGCAACCCATTTATATCAATCAATACACAACTGGAACAACTAGAAATTAGCTGCCTTTGATTGGCATGCTGGACTAATCGCTATTGCATCTATTAAGAAAGGAAGAAAGTACTAGGGGTGTTGATATCATCCTAAAGTCATTGACTTACTAGCCTTATCACCATCAATCGTCAGGTCCTCTAGAACGCTCAAAATCAATACTGACAAGATTTTTAACTCACCCAGAAGACTTAGACTCATGATTTCAGAAAAACACCCCATCTTTCAAAAAGTAATTGGATTTCCTGTAACTGCTCTTCCTTTTGATGATCAGATAGCTTTACTGTTGGAATGGGCGAAGAGTTCTGTCAGTAAGGTTGTGTGTATCGCTAATGTTCATATGTTGATCGAAGCACACCGCAATCCGGATTTTGCTTGTGTATTAAAGGGTGCAGACCTTGTCACTCCTGACGGAATGCCTTTGGTGTGGATGCTGAAGCTAATGGGCTCCCCAAAGCAAAACCGGATTGCAGGAATGGACGTCCTTTTAGCACTGTGTAAACTGGCATCACCACAAGGAATTAGCGTTTTCTTCCTGGGCTCTCAAGATACCATTCTGGCGAGAATGAAAGTCCGGCTAGAGCGTGAATTCCCCAATCTGAAAATCGCAGGCATGGAACCACTGCCCTTCCGCCCCTTAACGCCAACAGAAGACGAGGCAATTATTCAAAGGCTCAACGATAGTGGGGCAGGCCTGGTTATGGTATCGCTCGGGTGCCCAAAACAGGAGCTTTGGATGGCTCAGCACAAAGATAAGGTTCAAGCAGTCATGATTGGGTTAGGAGGAGCCTTTCCTGTTTATGCTGGAATTCATAAACGAGCGCCTCAAATTATCCGCGCATTAGGCCTCGAGTGGCTTTTTCGATTAGCACAAGAACCCCGTCGGCTTTGGGGTCGATACAGCAGCACAATTCCAATTTTTATCTGGTTAGCTTGTAAGCAATTATTCACTTCTCGCCCAGGTACTCCAACCCAGAAAGTTCAGGAACTTCAATGAAATACTGGTTTCAGGTTCAGATTGAAGGCACAAAGATATACGCAGTTTCTGTTTCATCTATTCAGCACTACAAGAGGGCGGAAGTTAGCAGCCTTCAGTCCCCGTTGAACAACTGCTCTCTCTGAATAGAAGATCTGATAGTAGAGCAGACCTGAAAGCTTGGAGACTCACGCCACTAACCAGAATCCTATTGCCCTTAAATCAGAACAATGACCCATTCGTCAAAAGCTAGCAGTTCAATCTTTTGATCTCTAGAAATGCTCAAGCCACTCAGGCGAGGAAATTAGACATGGCAGCAACAGAATTGAATCTCAACGGAAAACGAATCTTGGTAACGGGTGGTTCAGGATTCCTGGGGCGTCAAGTCATTCAACAACTTCACAAGGCTGGAGCAGATCCTAATAAAATTACAGCATCACGTTCTCATGACTGTGATCTACGCAAAATGGAAAACTGCCAGCGTGCAGTTTTTCAACAGGATTTAGTCATTCACCTGGCAGCCCATGTAGGGGGTATTGGCTTAAACCAGGAAAAACCTGCTGAGTTGTTTTATGACAACTTAATGATGGGAACTCAACTCATTCACGCGGCTTACGAAGCGGGAGTCGAAAAATTTGTTTGTGTCGGTACAATCTGCGCTTATCCCAAGTTCACTCCCGTTCCATTTAATGAAGATGACCTTTGGAATGGCTATCCTGAGGAAACTAATGCACCTTATGGGATTGCCAAGAAAGCCTTGCTTGTACAGCTTCAGTCTTATCGTCAGCAATATGGATTAGACGGAATATACCTGCTCCCTGTTAATCTCTACGGCCCTGAGGACAATTTTAACCCGCGTAGCTCTCATGTGATTCCAGCGCTTATCCGCAAAGTACACGAAGCTCAACAGCACAAATGTAATCGCATCTCCGTTTGGGGTGACGGCACTCCTAGCCGCGAATTTCTATATGTAGAGGATGCAGCACGAGGCATCGTGATGGGATCTCAGCTCTACAGCAACCCAGAACCTGTCAATTTAGGCACGGGTTCTGAAATCTCAATTAAAGACTTGATCACTTTAATTTGCGAATTGATGGGGTTTGATGGTGAGATCGAATGGAACCCCGATAAGCCTAATGGTCAACCTCGACGGTGTCTGGATACGGAACGGGCAAAGCAAAAATTTGGCTTTGTCGCTCAGACAAACTTCAAACAGGGACTCAAAAAGACCATTGATTGGTATCGGCAGAATGCTGCCTGCTAAACACCCTGCCAAAACTTAACTCATTAAAGAAAATACCTGTTGGGATATAACAAAGAAAATTGCTGAAATGCCTACACAGGCTAAGTTTCAGGCATTTTTGACGAAAGTCGATGAAACGCCTATCCAAAGCTGGCTTCGAGGATTTTTCATCTTATTACCCAACAAGTCTAAAATACCTGCTGCTCCCCAACCGATTATGGACTCTAAACCAGTTCTCCTTAAAAACCAGAATACTAACCTGGTCGTAGCCCATCTAAATGCTTTACGACCCCGCCAGTGGACAAAAAATTTAATCGTGTTCGCTGCCCCATTGTTCGCTTTCACAATTACAGCTCAGTCATTATTGGGTAGCCTGCTGGCATTCGCACTTTTCTGCTTTACCTCCAGCAGCTTTTATCTGTTAAATGATCTGGTTGACGTTGAAGCCGATCGCCGACATCCTGTTAAATGCAAACGTCCAATTGCCTCTGGGTTGGTCAGTGTTCCCACCGCAATTGGCATGGCGCTGTTCCTCCTCTCTACTGCTCTCGTTTTAGGATGGTGGCGCTCACCGGTGCTGGGATTAACGATCCTTGGTTATGCGTTGCTTCAAATTGCTTACAATCTCCGCCTCAAGCACACTGTCATTTTGGATGTGGTCGCCATTGCCAGTGGCTTTGTCCTCCGTGCTTGTGGCGGTGCCGCAGCAACTGGAGTTGTCCTATCTCCATGGTTTCTGCTCTGTACGGCGATGCTTGCCCTATTTCTAGGTCTTGAAAAACGAAAAGCAGAATTAAGACTTTCAGAAATTAAGGGCAGCAAGTCCCGGGTCGTCCTTTACCGCTATTCCCTGCCACTATTGAGTCGAATGGAAAGTGTGGTAACCAATGGAACCATTCTTACCTATGCGCTTTGGAGTTCTGGTCCGGTTGTTCGGGGGGCCTCAACTGCCTGGATGATGGCTACATTGCCGTTCGTTCTATACGGAATTTTTCGCTATCAGTTGCTAAGCGATCCCCAGGAAATTGCTCGCAAAAATCCTGATGCAGAAGCAGGTGGACAAACTGAACGCCCAGAAGAAGTCTTACTGAGTGATAAACCGCTTCTCCTGACTGTCCTGGGCTGGGTATTCGTTACCTTCGCAATCTTACTCTTGAAAACCTATGCCTATATTGATTAAGGAAAGTCTTCAATCCTTATCCTGGTCAGTCTCTCCCATCCCTCATCAGATTCATGCTAAATCTTTTGTCTATCCTACTCAGGAGGTTATCGCTCCTCCCTTCTCAAGCTTGCCGCAACCAAAAACTCATTAAAACTTCCAGAACATTGCAATCCCTCCACTCCCTTCGTCAGGCTCATACCCTAGCCTCGATTGAAATTAATCATTTGCTAGCTGCCGGAATTCGAGGTGTAATCCTGGATTTGGATAATACCATTATCTCTGAAGACGACCAATTCCTCTCTCCCCATGCTGAAACCTGGATCAATCAAGCCAAAAGTCTGGGACTCCAGTTCTTTATCCTCTCAAATGGTAAACGTCACTATCGGGTTAAATACTGGTCCACTCAACTCGATATACCAGCCATTAATCCAGCACATAAACCCTTCCCCTACGCTTTTCGGTTAGCGTTGATGGCCATGCATCTCACACCAAAACAAGTCGTCGTAATTGGCGATAGTCGCCATACCGATGTCCTCGGAGCCTGGCTTATAGGTTCCCCTTGCATTCAGGTGGCCTCTCTCCCTCATCCACCCAGATGGTGGGAAAAATTGTTGGGAAAATATCTCCAGATCCCTTATCCAACACACCTCAAACTATGGGACTTTCAACCTTCTAATTACTATGGAAATCCCTGAGTATCTCTATGCCTTCTTATCTCTACTCCCCTCTACTTATCCTCGTAACCGTCGCTCTCAATACCCTCGCTCAAACTCTCCTTAAACTCGGTACAGGACAACCTCTCCTCAATCCCTTCCTCGCAGGGGGGATCCTTTCCTATGCCCTCAGCACCCTCTCCTACATCCTCCTTTTAGCCAGGTCCAATCTCTCCGTCGCTTATCCGATCGTCATCGGATTAACTGTCCTCTCTACTTCCCTCTCAGCAACCCTCTTACTCGGTGAAAAAATCCCTACCTCCCATTGGCTCGCACTCGGCCTCTTGCTCAGCGCCATCTCAACCCTCTCCCTGGGGAAAATTAATTGATAC
>JBAUTA010000304.1:0-3874 GCA_049581985.1 Kovacikia sp. | reverse complement strand
AAGAGTATATCACTGTCACAGGAATGACACATCCGCACAATATCGTCTGATCAATGTTTATCTGAGCAGATCATTTCAGTGGGGAAAAGCAGCTATGACGAACTGATGCTTGGGCAAGATAACTGGCTATATACAGGCATTAAGTTAATGCTGAGTGAATGTGGAGCGTTATCTCTCAATTTATTGATTGAAGATTCGATTTATTGAGGCTCAATTTGTTGAGCCATAAAAGCTCTATGGGTGATGTACTTGATTTTTTTTGACTTAATATTGCAGCTTTGCAATCATTTGTGAGATTGGGATCTTTTGTGAAAAAGGTTTTTAAGGTGAGCTTTTTCCAATCCATATCCCATTATCAATTCTGAATATTTAAGTGCTGATTAAAAGTATTTAAATTTATTCGTAAGGTCTTTACAGGTATGGGCAAGCGTGAAATAAGATTGAGTTGAATTCTGAGCTAATTCTCTGCTACTTCTCTAACGAAGTATGGGATTTCTGGATTCACTTAAAATGGTAATCGTCTATCTTGAATTGATCTTTAAATGACTGATTCTAGATTCATTCGGGCGTGTCTTAAGCTTTTAGCAGTAGCTGGACATCGCCAAATGTAGAATGTGTCAGGTGCGGCCATCAGGCATCAATCCTTGGAGCCGTATGGGGTATACCCTTGCCAATCTATCCTGTGAACGCTTGACCTTATTCCACCAACCTATTCACTATTTAAGTTTTTCAGTGCTCTATCAGATGTTCAAGCGATTAGAAAACCGAGAATTTATCTGAGATTTTTTTCGGATTATTGCTGATATTCCATCAATCTGACGAAGAACTACTAAGGGTACAACAGTTTAAGGGTAAAACAGTCAGATACTGACCTGCTTAAGGAAGTCTAATTATGACCTATAAAACAGAACTTGATAGCTTAGAATCCTCAATTATTTTGGGAGAAACTCAGCTTCATTCTGAAGTAAGGCAGCGGATTCTTCGCAAGGCGTTGCTGTCACGCAAGGTAGAAGAACGACTGCTGGAGTTATTTAGTCAAGGAAAATTGTTTGGTACGGTCCATACCTGTATCGGCCAGGAGTTTTCTGGGTCTGTGATCACAGAATTTCTCCAACCAGGAGATTCTATTTTTTCTAACCACCGTTGTCATGGCCATTTCCTCTCATTTACCCACGATGTTCAGGGCTTGATTGCAGAAGTCATGGGCAAGCAAAGCGGTGTTTGCGGAGGGCGGGGTGGCAGTCAACACCTCTGTAAAGATGGCTTTTATTCCAACGGTATTCAGGGTGGAATTGTGCCCGTCTCTGCTGGACTGGCGCTTGCCCGGAAGTTTAATGGCGATGGCAAAATCTCAGTCGTCTTTATTGGCGATGGCACCCTTGGTGAAGGGGCAATCTATGAGGCTTTTAACCTTGCCGCCAAGTGGGAATTACCGCTCCTGGTTGTGCTTGAAAATAATGGCTATGCCCAATCAACGAATCAGCAGGAAACCTTAGCTGGAGATATTTGTGCGCGGGCAGCAGCGTTTGGTATGCGTACAGCCAGGGGAGATACATGGAATTGGCAGCGTCTATACGACACGACCCAGGAGTTAGTTGATTTTGTTAGAAGCGAATCGCAGCCAGCTTTTTTGCAGATTGATACGTTTAGACTGAAGGCGCACTCTAAAGGCGATGATAACCGTCCCCGGTCTGAAGTTGAGCCATTTGAACACCGCGATCCGCTTAACCAGATGCTAGCAGACCCACTGCCTGAGGTTTCCGCGTTATTGGATGAGATTAACCAGCTTGTTGACGATGCGGTTACGGCAGCAGAGTTGGTTCCTCACAGCGCTGTTGAGCTTCTAGTGTCTAGCCCGCCGAGTCTTGAGTGGACAGAGTCAACCGTGGCCAAACGACGAGTGGTGCAGGCGCTAAATGAAACGTTTAAGGAACTGATGAGCCAACAGCCTAAGATGCTGTTTTTAGGTGAAGATGTGAAATCTCCCTATGGGGGCGCCTTTAAAGTTTCGCAGGGACTATCGGATCTGTTTCCCGATCGCGTTTTTAACACCCCCATCTCTGAATCTGCCATTGTTGGCATTGGTTGCGGTCTGGCAATGGAGGGCTATCACCCTTTCGTTGAGATCATGTTTGGCGATTTTATGACCCTGACCTTTGACCAAATCCTGAACCATGCCAGTAAGTTCAGGTACATGTATAACGATCAAGTAAGAACCAATTTAGTCATTCGGACCCCTATGGGGGGCGGTAGGGGTTATGGACCAACCCACAGTCAAACCCTCGATCGCCACTTCATGGGTATTCCTGGACTCAGGATTGTGGCACTCAATAATCTGATTGAACCCATTAAGCTTTACCAACCGCTGCTTGATTTGGTGGCGGAACCGACCGTGTTGATTGAGAACAAACTGCTCTACTCACTCAATCTGCGTGAAAAGCTGCCAGAAGGGTTTAAAACTTTAATTTCAAATGAGCAGTTCCCAACCGTTTTGATTAAACCAGAATCCATAACCGTGGATATCACGTTGATTGGCTACGGAGGAATCAGCGATACCCTGGTTACAGTGGCAGAGCGGCTGTTTGAAGAGTTTGACATTATTTCTCAAATTATCTGCCCAACGCAAATTTATCCGTTTAGCATTAAGCCTTTTCTCGATTTGATCGCCGACAGTCGATTCCTTGTTTTAGCGGAGGAAGGGCAGGGGTTTGCTGGGTTTGGGGCAGAAGTGGTAGCGCAAATTGCTGAGCATGATGCAGCTTTACTTAGAAAAGTAAAACGAGTCGTCCCTCTGGCGATTCCGATTCCGGCTTCCGGGCTGGCGGAAAAAGCCATGCTCCCCAATGTAGACAATATCGTTGCATCAATTTTGGAGTTCATCCATGCAAAATGAGCTATTGGTGCCCAGACTGAACACGAATGATGACGAAGTGGATGTCGTTCACTGGTATGTCAGCGATCGGGAATACGTCGAAAAGGGCCAGGAAATTGTAGATTTAGAATCTTCAAAAGCAGTCGTCAGTATTGAAAGTGAAGCTGCGGGCTATATCCGCTGCCACTTTCAGAAAGGAGACACGGTGGCGGTCGGTGTTCCGTTAGCGACCTTTTATTCTGAGCTTGAGGAACTGGAAGTAGCTTTACGCAGTGGCAGCGAGGCTCAAGTTGCGCCAGCAGAGATTGAGCGCAAAGTTCAGCCAGCCCCAACCCAGCTTGATTCACAGGCCGGAGCAGCTTTGCTGGTTACTTCTCCCCCACCCCTGGAGCAACCGGAATTGGTTAGCGCTAAGGCGGCACCCCAACCAACGTTTAACTTCACGCGCTTTTCTAAAGCAGCCCAGGATTATCTTGCCCATAATCAGATTGATCCGAAGCGGTTTGAGGGCATGGGACTGGTTTCTGTAGAAGTGATTGAAACGACGTTGGGGTTGCGTCAACCTGTAGCCAGTCCTGCGCCTTTCCCGGCTCAGGCTCAGAATGGTCACAAAGTTAATCAGCCTGCGGCCAATCTGGGGTTGCGATCGGAGAAAGTAGGCAAGTCCAAGCAGTTAGAAATTAGCCTCCTCACTGCGGGGCAAGCGGGCGGCATTAATAGTTCGTTGACGGTGCAGTTTAACTCGGCGGGCATTCGCCAAACCCTGGAGGAAATGGGTTCTCTCAATGGTCAGATGCTGCCGCTGATTCTTTTTGAACTGGCACGCCTCCTGGAAGAGTATCCCCTCTTGACTGCCTATTACGAAGCGGGGCAGATCTACTACTACGATCGCATCGATCTGGGGTTGGCGATCGATCTGGGTAAAGGGTTAAAAGTACCAGTAATTCGCAGTGTCAATCAGCTCTCACCCTCTGAAATCTTAGAAGCGATTACGGATTTTGC
>JBAUTA010000303.1:0-2312 GCA_049581985.1 Kovacikia sp. | reverse complement strand
TTGCTTCACTTCCAGGTCCGTGCCTAAAACATCTTGGATGCCCATGCGTTGCGCCCAAGGCTGTAGGTAAATGGCTAAGGACGCACTGACCAGAATAGTGCGGTGCCCCTGGCTTTGATGCCAGCGCAGGCGTTCCACCGCCTCAGGACGCAGCCATTTGGGGATTTCACGTTCAGCAAAGTGTTCAGCTGCCTTATGCAATTGCTCTTGGGGGATACCCGCGAGGAAATGGGATAGGACAACCTCTTTAGCTCGCCAGTTAGGAATAACCCGAAGGGCGTAAGCTGTGAGAATAGGGCTTAGCCTCAACATTTTTATGAAGTACTGCCGGGTTCCAACTACTGAGCGGAGAAAGGGTAATAGCGTGTCACGATCTGTCAGGGTATCATCGAAGTCGAAAGCGGCAACAATTCCTATTGTGTTTTTCATCACCATTACCTATCCATGGGACATCTTTGCAAGATATATGAGGACTATCCCACCCATAATGGCCAAAGTTCCTAACCATTGAAGCGGGCTAACTATTTCACCTAGAAAAAGATTACTGACCGCAACTGTAGCAATTAATGTCATGCCAATGATTGTAGGATATGCAAAACTAAGTTCTAGCTTGCCGAGTGCTGTGATGTAGAGGATCGTGCTAAGACCATAGGCTACCAGACCACCTGCAAGATTGATATTGAATAGGTCTTTGCCTGCGCCCAGTTTAAGGAGAGTTTGAGCCAAAGTGTTCAACCCAGCGGTGAGCAGGACAGTAGTCAGAAGAATCAACCCTTGAAACATGATGGATAGCCTTGAAAATTTACGAAAAAGGGAAGGGTCTGGGGACAGCAGATTTCACCTTCCCTTCAAAAGGTATACCCATAAAGAAAGTGGAACCAATCAGCACCTTCATTTTCATTCCCCAAAACCTAACGAGCATCCGCGCACATCCCAAGGCTAAACCATTTGAGCACCGAACAAAGATGATTCTATAACCATTACAACATTTGCCATCCAGTTAGCATAACGACACTGTATGAGAGGTGTCGCACCTCTTCGATTTCATCATCTCAGGTATTTAGACATTCATTATTTTATTTTTATAGTAGAATTCCACTGTGATTTAACCAGAGGATGGCCAGACAGCTTATTCCCCAGGTAAAGACCGTTAACAAGATACCCCGATCGTTTATCAAGACTTCCTCAGGCCTTTCTGTCTTTTCTTCACTATCTCCATCCTGACTGCGACGCGCAATTTCTTCAGGATCGCTGAGTAATTGATAGCGGGAAATACCGTACAGAACAAATGGTAATGTGAGCATCATCCATACTGTTGGTGCTCCTTTAACCACTGGCCCAGAAGCCCATAGAGCATAACAGACCAATGCTGACGTCGTCACCACACTCTCCATGCGCGTCAACAAGTTCAGCGAGTAACGCTCCAGCACTTTACGTGGAGGTATTCCACGTTTTTCACAGAGCCTCAACTCTGCCTTGCGCTTCTCCACTCCCAAAAATAACGCCAGCATCGCTGTGCATAGTAAAAACCATGGGGAAAGGGCTACGCTCGATGCGACACTGCCTGCGCAGGCCCGAAGCACAAACCCCATAGCAATGGCCAACACGTCAAGGATGACTGTACGCTTAAGTTTAAGATTGTATGTAACCTGCATCGCAGCGTAGGCACTCAATATAAGTCCCAAGTTTGTTGAGTACCATAAACCAAGCCCCAGGCTGCCAGCCAAAAGAAGAATAGCCGTTACGATGGCTACTGAAACTGGGACCGAACCGGCAGCGATGGGCCGTTTACACTTGACAGGATGGAGACGGTCAGCTTCAATATCGGCTACGTCATTGAGTAGATAGAAACTACTGGAAAGGCAGCAAAATAGAGAGAAGGCCACCATACTACTAATCCATGCTTCTGGCTCAAGGCGAAAAGCAAATAGGACAGCCGCAAAGATAATAAGGTTCTTGGTCCACTGCCGTGGACGCATAGCTATCAGCAAAGACTGGGGAAATGAAGATGAACTAACTTTAACTACGGGGATGTTTAGATTAGGATTATTGTTCATGCGACAGACCATAATACTGTAGTTAATGAATGATTGCATAAATTATTTGCATTGCAGCTAGTTTGCTAGGCTACAAATCAAAAAAACAACAGATAAGCTTCCAAGTTGCGGCTTGAGGCCAAGGAGCATAAACTCCTGCCTATCCGAGCTATATAGAAAATGTTCATTTTTTACATTAAAAATTTCCTATGGGGTTTTAACGCCGCGCACTGAGTGAACTTGACCATATACTAGGTTGTTACCCAAGTGTGAACC
>JBAUTA010000302.1:0-1859 GCA_049581985.1 Kovacikia sp. | reverse complement strand
AACAGAAACAGGCTTTGAGTTAGTGAATGCGAGTATTCAGGTCTTTGAGAAAAGGCCCAAAATAGAGGCAGAACCTGCTAGCCAGAAAATTCAAGAAGTCGCATCAGTTCCACCCACCTCTTCAGCGCATCCATCTGAGCAAAAGGGAGAGGAGCAACCGAAAGAACGGCAGCGCAAAAATTTATTGTCTGGCGTCCGCTTGGCCTAAGATCTGTTTCTAATTCAAGCTTTTCAATGGTAATTTTTATGTGTTAGGTGCAGAACTCTTCGCTGATGGCGGTCTTGGTCCTGCGTCAAATTCCGCCGAGCTTTGTCGTTAGATACTTACACTTGACCGTTCAAATACTGCTTTCGTCGATGTTCAGGAAATCTCTCTATGGCATACCGTAGCATAGTCCGAGGCATATTTTGATAGTAAGCTTTCAAGAATACTTCTTCAACGACTAGATCTCGTTTACCAATTTCTCTGAGCATCCATCCAACCGCTTTATGAATTAAATCTTCGGTATCATTGATTAGCCGTTTTGATAGATTCAACGTATCATCGAACTCATTTTTCCTAATAAAATGAAACGTTGACATGATAGCAATTCGCCTTTCCCAAAGGCTAGTGGATTCAACAAGACGATACAATAGTTTTCTATCCCGATACTCTAGGTAAGCACCTACAATATAGTGAGCCGAACTATCGACAAGATCCCAATTGTTAATGTACTTTGTATTTTTTAGGTAAAGCTCATAGATATCAGTTCTTTCTTGTTCGTTACCTTTGGCATATTTTCGTGTTAACAGTAACAGCGCACATAATCTGTCTTCGTGAAAAGACGACATTAATAAGTGCTGAACTTCTCGGATAGAAATAGACTCGAACTGTTTAGCCTGTTCTCTAAGCACAGGAACTCGAATACCAAGAAATCGATCACCTTCTCCGTACTCACCCTTACCTGTTTTAAAAAAACGTGAGGAATGCTCAGCTATAGCTGGATCAGCCAAATTCCTCAACACTTTTTTAATATCTTGTGATTTCACCATTTGTTAACTATGGCAACCTCAACTTCTAATAAATTAGGATAAGCTGCACCGAGCGTATTATTCTGGCGTTGGCTTGTTCCGAATGTTAGCTGTTTGTTTCAAACTTTTCTCTTGTTTTTTCGATAAAGCCAGACCAAACATCATCCAATTCCCAAAACCTTTTTGCATGAACATCCGCGACCTCACGAGACCAACCCAATTTCGCCTGTCCATAAAGGGCAACGAATGCCAACGCCCGATAGTTCATGGCACAATGGACAAAAACCTTTTTACCTCGATTTAAATCCATGGCCTCAGAAAAGCGCTGCCACTCTTCTTCTTTGGGGCTGGAAAACACCACAGGAATGTGAACATATTTCATTCCAAGCGAAGCTGCCAAATTCATTTCATCCTGTAAGCAATACTTTGGATCAAGCAGCCCCAAATTAATCACCACCTCAAAACCAGATGCTGCAATTTCTCGCAGCTCATTCTCCGAAGGCTGACCAGCAGTGGCCAATTCCGGGGAGATGCTACAAAAATTCTTTATGGAATCAATGGCCATTCGATAGCTTTGTCCAGAGGGATAGGCGGCTTACTTCGCACGGATACGATTGCTCTTTAATTTGTGCTCAAGCTCGCAAAGACCAAGCACTTCCATCAGCGGCGGGACGTAAACGCCAAACCGTGCGCGAAGTCCCTTTTGCAGACCGTACCAACCGGCAACGGGATTATTCGAAGAGCGCGCCCATGCTTCGACATTGTTAGCCTAGTCCTGATGTCAAGAGGCTACAATAAAGAATATTTGTACGGTATAGCTATACCGTACTTTTAGTACAGCCATGCCT
>JBAUTA010000301.1:0-4984 GCA_049581985.1 Kovacikia sp. | reverse complement strand
GAAATACGGCTACTTAAGGATCGTATCAGTACGCTATTTGAGACAGGGTCCACAGCAGAGACAAAAGCATTAGAAAAAAACGGTTAATCCCTTAAAAGACCCTGGATAAACACCAATACTTCTTGCTGAAGCGTTAATCTGAATGAGGACAGGGTATCTTTATTCTCTAGCCACAATATTCGTCACTTCATTGTTATAGGGTCATTCTTCCATGTCGAAGTCTTATTTTGATGACAATAATAGTCGCAGATCTTTTGAATTGCCTGGTGCCAGACCCCATTACAACCCCGATCGCCCCGGACAGGTCGAGCATATTTTTCTAGATTTAGAACTGGACATTCCCAGACAAAGTTACGCGGGAACTTGCACGATTCGCTTGAATCCGGTTCGAGATGGCATTGATCGGTTGACCCTGGACGCCGTTAGTCTCAATATTCAGGCAGTCAAGATCGGCGACTCCCCTCAACCCTTTGACTATGACGGAGAGCAACTGCACGTTCAACTGAAGCAAGCGACAGTTGCGGGTCAGCCAGTGGAACTGGCGATCGCCTATAGCGTTGAAAAGCCCCAGCGGGGAATCTATTTCATTAGTCCCGACCAACACTATCCCGACAAACCTACCCAGGTTTGGACCCAGGGTGAAGACGAAGACTCGCGCTTCTGGTTTCCCTGCTTCGACTATCCGGGACAACTGACGACTTCAGAAATTCGCGTCCGGGTGCCCAAGGCATTCATGGCACTTTCCAATGGCGAGTTGATTAAAACTGAGGTGGACGGAGAATATAAGATTTACCACTGGCACCAAAAGGAAGTTCATCCGACCTATCTGATGACCCTGGCAGTGGGTGATTTTGCGGAACTCCGGGATGAGTGGAATGGCAAGCCAGTCACCTATTACGTCGAAAGAGGGAAGGAAAAGGAAGCCCGCCTCAGCATGGGCAAAACGCCCCGTATGATTGAGTTTTTTAGCGAGAAGTTTGGCTATCCCTACCCCTACCCCAAATACGCCCAGGTTTGCGTCGATGACTTCATCTTCGGCGGGATGGAAAACACTTCCACAACCCTGCTGACCGATCGCTGCCTGCTGGATGAACGGGCAGCACTGGATAACCAGGGAACTGAAAGCCTGGTAGCCCATGAGTTGGCACATCAGTGGTTTGGGGATCTGGTGGTGATCAAACACTGGTCCCACGCCTGGTTGAAGGAAGGCATGGCGTCCTACTCAGAGGTGATGTGGACTGAGCAGGAGTACGGGGCGCAAGATGCTGCCTACTATCGTCTCAATGAAGCCCGCAGCTATCTGGACGAAGATGCTTCTCGCTATCGTCGGCCCATTGTGACCCATGTTTATCGAGAGGCCATTGAACTCTACGATCGCCACCTCTATGAAAAAGGTGCCTGCGTCTACCACATGATTCGGGCGGAACTGGGGGATGAGTTATTCTTAAAGGCGATCGCCACTTTCGTTAACGACAACGCCCATCAGACCGTTGAAACCATCGACCTGCTACGGGCAATCGAAAAGGCAAGCGGGCGTAACCTGCTATTTCTCTTTGATCAATTTGTCTTTCGTGGCGGCCATCCCGATTATAAAGTTGCCTACTCCTGGGATGGGGACAGCAATCTTGCCAAAGTCACCGTCACCCAAACCCAGACAAAGGAAGCTGGTAACGGTAGCCGCAGTGAGTTGTTTGATCTGAAGGTGGCGATCGCCTTTGGTTTTGTCAAAGATAAAGGCGAAAATATCCAGGCTGAAGAGACTTCTGAACTATCTTCGAGCCTGCCTCCTGTATCCTTGAATACGTTTACGGTTCGCATTCATGAACGGGAACAATCCTTCTACTTCCCCCTGGAGTCAAAACCCGACTTTGTCAGTTTTGATACGGCCAATCCCATTTTGAAAACCGTGTCTCTGGAGTATTCCATCCCAGATCTCAAGGCACAGTTGCAGTTCGACCCCGATCCCATTTCTCGCATCTATGCAGCGGAAGCACTAGCAAAGAAGGGGGGGTTAGAGGCTGTCAGAGCCCTTTCAACTGGACTCAAGCAGGAGCAGTTTTGGGGAGTGCGGGTAGAAATTGCTAAAAATCTGGCGACGATCAAGCTAGATCAGGCATTTGAGGGACTATTAGCAGGACTGGAAGACCCGGATGCCAGAGTCCGACGGGCAACGGTGGAAGCTCTGGGTCAAATTAAGACCAGCGGTAGCTACAAAGCCCTCAAGCCATTGGTAGAGAAGGGAGATGCCAGTTACTATGTGGAAGCTGCGGCCATTCGGGCACTGGGGAGTATGGCGGCCTCTCACCTGAACGACACGCCGAAGGAAGAGAAGGTGTTGAAACTGCTCAAATCGGTGTTGAAAGAGCGGCAGGGTTGGAATGAGGTGGTCAGATCGGGGGCGATCGCAGCCCTGAGTCAGATGAAAACCTCCGAGGCAGCTCTAGACTTAATCCTGGAGTATACCGCCCCTGGGATCCCTCAGGCGCTTCGATTAGCCTCCATCCGGGCACTCGGCACAATCTCACCTGGACAAACCAACGTCAACCTGCAACGGATTCTGGATCATCTCCAGGAGCTTTCCAAGGAGAGCTTCTTCCTCACCCAGGTGGCGGTGTCGATTGCCCTTGGGCAGATGGAAACAGCAAAGGCGATCGGCATCCTGCAATCGCTGGCCGATCAGACCCCCGATGGGCGGGTGCGCCGCATTGCCGAGGAAGCAGTGCAGCGAGTCCAGAAAAACGCAGGCTCCGATCAGGCAGTTAAACAGTTGCGGGAAGAACTGGATCAGTTGAAGCAGGAAAATCAGGAACTCATGAGTCGGTTGGCCTACCTGGAGGCGAAGGCGAAATAAAACCGCCAGACCCTAAGGCTCGTGCTAACGCAGAGCAGGATGGGGAAAGCCCATTAAACCTGAGCCCGATCGGTCAAAATTTCGTAGCCGTCTTCCGTAACCAAAACAGTATGCTCAAACTGGGCAGACAGGGCATTATCTACGGTGACGGCAGTCCAGCGATCGTACAGGGTGCGGGTGAATTTGGAACCCGCATTTACGATGGGTTCGATCGCCAGCGTCATGCCTGCTTTTAATTTGACATTGGGCATCTGATGCGTGCGGAAATTAAAGACAGAAGGTTCTTCGTGCAAGTTTCTGCCCACTCCGTGCCCGGTGAAATCTTCAACAACTGCGTAGCCATTGGCCTTCACGTGGTCCTCGATCGCCCCTGCCAGATCTAATAAATAAGCGCCCGCCCGGACCTGTTCGATGCCCTTATAAAGAGCCTCTTCGGCAACCCGAATTAACCGGGCCGCTTCAGGGGTCACCTTACCAACGGGAATAGTAATGCAAGAATCGCCATGAAATCCCTCAAATTAAGCACCTGTATCGACCTTCAGAACATCTCCAACCCGAATCACTTTCTTCCGGTTAGGAATGCCGTGAACCACCTCATGATTAATGCTGGAGCAGATCGACGCTGGAAACCCGTGATAACCCTTAAAGCTCGGAGTAGCCCCCATCTCACGAATGCGTTTTTCAGCATAGGCATCCAGGTCAGCGGTCGTCATCCCAGGCTCCACCATCTTAGAAATCTCTTGCAGCACAGTTGCCACAATCTTGGCTGCCTGGCGCATAATTTCAATTTCGGCGGGAGATTTAATCTCGCCTCCTCGGCGGCTTCTTTTAAGGGAAGGAAGCGCAGGTTGACTGAGCAACTGAGAAAGAAGATTCATGCAATTTTATCGGGAGTGTCAGGTTGATTCACTCCTTTAAAGGTAACCTAAAATTCCCTAAACCTTATCAGCGTTGCCGCATAGAAGCCTATTTCTTTCCCCAGGGGATTGCCTCTGGGCTCAGGCTGTCAGCATTGGGGTCAAACTCGCAGGAAAATGCTTCAACAAATTCATCCCCGGATTCAGCATCGTCACCTCAGGAAGATCAGAAACAAGGAGGAAGGTGGCAAAATCACCATTCTCCAGGCATTTGTCCCCATTCTGTACGAGCTATCTGTCGGTGTAAGGTTCAATACTATACTGATTAGATAAAACGGATACTAAATCTATGCAAGCGTCGTTGCGAAATCGACAGCATCCCCTGATTCATAAGCTGGCAGATAGCATTGAAGAAATTTGGCACCAGACTCTGGATCTTTCTCCCTACCTGGTGCCAGAAGATCTAGGCTACATTGAGGGCCATTTGGAAGGAGAACGGTTAGTCATTGAAAACCATTGCTACCAAACACCACAATTTCGCAAGCTGCATTTAGAACTGGCCCAGGTGGGAAAGGGATTAGATATCCTCCACTGTGTCATGTTTCCTAATATTGACTACGCGTTGCCGATTTTTGGGGCTGACCTGGTAGGAAGCCGCAGTAATGGTATCAGTGCAGCAATCGCCGACCTTTCCCCAGTTAACAGCGATCGCTCCTTGCCAGAAAGCTACCAAGAGGCTTTGCTGGCGCTGCCTGCAACCCAATTTTCCCAGCCCCGCACTTTGCCCCCCTGGGGCGACATTTTTTCAGACTTCTGCCTGTTTGTGCATCCCGTTGACGAGCAAGAAGAGGCCGCGTTTTTACAACGGGTGCGAGAATTTTTAACCTTGCACTGTCAAATTGCCAGTCAGACAACTCCCTTAATCTCACAGTTCGAGGTAGACAACATATTAGCGAGGCACCAATATTACTGCTCCAAACAGCAGCAGAATGACAAGACTCGACGAGTCTTAGAAAAGTCCTTTGGCGCAGAGTGGACCGATCGCTACATGACTACCATGCTGTTTGACTGTGCGGCTTAAACAACGTGGCTGCTTAGGGATGGAAACAAAATAAAACCCATAAGGGGCTTAGCATTCGGGCGATGACTTGGGCGATGACCAAAAGCAACCTGCCCCATGCTAAGCCCTGAGGATTTTAAAGTCATTGATGTTATGGAATGCACCATCCGTATTTAATGCCAATTTAAAAAATGAAGGTTGCAGATGGGGTGTGGG
>JBAUTA010000300.1:0-3186 GCA_049581985.1 Kovacikia sp. | reverse complement strand
TTAGATTAGGGACTTCATAACCTACTGACAAAGAGGGGACCGGATTCGGTTAAAGTGTTCCAAAGGATTCTTAACCTTCTTAATCTTCAGCTAACCTCATCTTTGCTTCAAATTGCTTGAGCACCCTGTCATGGTGTGAATATAAGTCCGATATTCATCTTCAGGATTAGTCGAAACGGTAGGTCAGATTCTTGGTACAGGTCGATTCTCCAAACTTGGCTTTAGCATTTACATATAGCAGTTTTCGCTTGGGTGAGGTGGGGGTTACGAGGGCACGGTTCCCTATATCCCCGCCCTGCCATTGCTCGGCAAACTGTTATAGGAACGGTAAGGTCAGGGGGGTGGGGAAAGGGGCGTGGAGATAGTTTGGGTCCTCTTCAAGAAAAGCAAGTTCTATGCCTTGGGTTCGTGTTTTTAGCGGAATTGTGGGGATCATCCTTGCTCTCACCATGTTTGTGCTGGGGGGATGGTACTTTACCGTTGGCTTTGGGGTGATTATCTATTTAGGTCAACTAGAATATTTTCAGCTTGCCAGAGCAAAGGGAATTGCGCCTGCGGCAAAGACTACCCTCGTCGTAAGTCAGGCCTTACTGATTATTTCCAATATTGCCCCCGATCGGGCAGATGCCGTTTTTCCGCTGGCGGGAACTTTTATCTGCTTTTATCTCCTGTTTCAACCCAAACTTGCGACCATTGCCGACATCTCAACCTCTATCATGGGCTTGTTTTATGTTGGCTATCTGCCGAGTTACTGGGTGCGGCTGCGATCGTTAGGCCAGGCCACGGTAAGCAATATTCCCTTTGATGGCTACCTGCCCTATTCCTGGAATGACCTTAGCAACTTACCAGCAGGGTTAACCTACACCCTGCTTGCCTTTAGCTGCATGTGGGCAGCAGATATTGGAGCCTATACCTTTGGCAAGTTCTTTGGGCGCACCCGTCTTTCCAACATTAGCCCGAAGAAAACGGTAGAAGGGGCAGTGTTTGGAGTCACCGCTAGCATTGTGGTTGCCATTGCTGGTTCCTGGTATCTGGGCTGGACAGGTTCACCCGTAACCGGTGCTGTCTTTGGGCTACTGATCGGAATTGCCAGTTTGTTAGGGGATTTAACCGAATCGATGATGAAGCGTGATGCTGGGGTCAAAGACTCTGGACAACTGATTCCCGGACACGGCGGCATTCTCGATCGGGCAGATAGCTACGTTTTTACTGCTCCCCTGGTTTACTACTTCGTCACCCTGGTATTACCCTTGCTGCCTCAGAGATGATACCAATTTAAATAGCGAACAGGGCAGATTGGGTACGGCGTGCAGGGGTGGAACCCCTGGCTGGGGGCGAAGCCCCCCCACCCCCATTTGGGGTCATACCAGGCAGGCGGCATGATGAGAGCGTGGGACTCCCTGCTGTTGGACTCCTCAGGCATCCGGCATCACGGTGATTTGCCCTCGGCAGCGGATTTGACCTGCCTCCAGCGTCAATTCTTCCAGATAGACATCCGATCCCAGATCGATCTCAAACTCCTCCGGATTGTCTAGTGAAAATCCCCCTGAAGGACTGGCTTGAGCGAGCTGCCATTGTAAGGGATAAAGCCGGAGCTGGTTGGGACTCGCCAAAATCATGCCTGTTTGCAGGATAACGGGAGTTAAAGAGTCTGTTGACCGAAGTTGAGCAGAAAACGTGACCCGTCCAGCTTCAATGAAAATCTGTGGATCCTTAAGGTAAAAGGTTTGGGGAGTCTGGAACAACTCCCCGCTGACCTCACGACTCGACTTTAGAAGATCCAGTAAAAAATCGGTAACCGCAGTTGCCAATAGGGGAGCTTGCAGTGACGCATTCAGATCCGCCTGGTTGAGTAAAACTTCCCCCGCGATCGGAAACGACTCCAATAGGCGGAGCGGTTGCCCCCGTAAAACCTGTCTCAGATTAGTGCGAATTTGCTCCCCAACCAAACCAACCTGACTAAGATGAAGCCCTCGATAAACTGCTTTTTGGGCGAAGATCGAAACCTGGGTGATGTAGCCAGACAAAATCTGGCGATCGCCAGATTGGATCTCAAGCTGCAAATCCTCTACCTGCTCTAGTTGAGAGCGTAACCAGAACCGTACCGCTGGGGACAGCACCGTTGTAATCACTCGGCTTTGCTTTGACATATCAGCAGGGAATAAGGGGGAAAGAAGGGGAGAGGGAGAGAGGTAAAGAAGGGGAGAGAGAGAGAGAGAGGGAAAAAAGGGGAGAGGGAAAAAGGGAAAGAAGGGGAGCCTATTTTCATCCCTATCCCTAACTGCAAACTGAGTATACCGAACGCTGGTTTATTTTTAGCCGAACTTCTTCTGTGGCAGTCAGGACCCAGGACTCCAGGACTATTCTCCCTGGAGATAGGGCTACTGGCAAAAAAGCAATTTGAGCTTGGGGATCGGATGGCAGGGGGGATAAATTCAACTATGGAGATCAAAAGTCAGGAAATCATAACAATCTAATTTTATCGGTGATCACAATGTCATGCTTTGATAACATTACGATCCCTTACGATCCCATGAATGCGTAGAGATGCCTAAATTTAACTTCTTTAGCCCTTGACCCTGGCAGGAGTTTCGGGCAGGATGAACGTAATTAATTTGATCCCCGGATCAAAAAAACATTGAAAGAAATGAGCATTTGAAGTGAGCTTGATCCCAGGAACCTGATCACATTAGATGAACTCGGAGAGTGAATTGTCATGGCAAAAGAACGTCCCCCTTTAGAGGAAATGACCTTACGGCAGTTGCGTAAGGTCGCTAGTGAATATGGCGTATCCCGCTACAGCCGAATGCGTAAGGATCAGCTTCTAGCTTCGATCCAGGAAATTCAGCAACGGACTCAGGGCATCCCAACCCCCACAACAACCCGCAAATTGGAGGCACAGGAAGAGGTGGAAGCTGCGAAATTTGATCTTGGACAGGATGATCGAGCAGGCGGTTCTCTGGCGGCGGTTGATGAAGGGCTTCCCGATTTGCCCGATGGATATGGCGACAGTCGAATTGTTTTGATGCCGCGTGATCCCCAATGGGCCTATGCCTACTGGGATGTCACTAACGAACAAAAGGAAGACCTGCGGCGGCAGGGAGGTCAGCAACTTGCCCTGCGTCTCTATGACGTCACGGACATTAACCTGGCCTACCAAAGTCCCCACAGTATTCAGGAATATCC
>JBAUTA010000299.1:0-3482 GCA_049581985.1 Kovacikia sp. | reverse complement strand
CAATCAGTGCAATCAGTGCAATCAGTGCAATCAGTGCAGAAATTAGCTCAGGTTTTTATTGAAGCCTATATTTTTCTAATCTTTTTCAGTTCGTTATTACCTGTCCTATCATCCTTTCAAACATCGGAGAATCCCTATGGAAACCGACCTTAACGGGGAGAGTTCAGTAACTACAATCGTAGAATCGTCCCTTCCTGAGTCAGATCATCTAACAGGCAAGAAGAAAAAGAAAAAAGGTAAAAAACACAAGAAAGTTAAACTCAGCTCTGCTTCGTTGCAAATGACTTATCTACCTGCCTCTGAGCGGGAAAGTCGGTCTAAATTATCCAGTAAGGAGTACGAAAAAGACCTGGCTCGTTTGCAAGTAGAATTGGTGAAATTGCAATACTGGGTAAAGCATGTGGGTGCCCGGATTGTCATTTTGTTTGAAGGACGGGATGCTGCCGGGAAGGGTGGTACGATCAAGCGCATTACCGAACCGTTGAATCCACGCGGTTGCCGTGTTGTGGCGCTTGGAACACCCAGTGATCGCGAAAAAACCGAATGGTATTTTCAGCGGTATGTGCCCCATCTACCCGCAGCAGGCGAAATTGTCTGTTTCGACCGTAGCTGGTATAACCGTGCTGGGGTTGAACATGTGATGGGTTTTTGCAGCGATGAACAATATCGGGAATTCATGCAAACCTGTCCTGAATTTGAGCGGATGCTGGTTCGCTCAGGCATCATTTTGCTGAAATACTGGTTTTCGGTAAGTGATGAAGAACAGGAGCGTCGGTTCCAGTCGCGCACCACCGATCCAGCACGTCGATGGAAACTAAGTCCAATGGACTTAGAATCGCGCGATCGCTGGGTGGAATATTCCCAGGCGAAGGATAATATGTTTGCCCATACCAACATTCCCGAAGCACCCTGGTTCACCGTTGAAGCCGACGACAAAAAACGCGCTCGGCTTAACTGCATCAGCCACTTCCTCAGCAAGATTCCCTACGTGGATATGACACCGGAACCGCTCGAGCTACCGCCGCGCAAGTCTGCCCATGACTATGTGCGACCGCCACGCAATGAGCAGTTTTTTGTCCCACAGGTTTATTGATGGTGGGGATTTTTCCATAACGCACACTTGGCTTTGATTTTATCTCTAAAAGGAAAGACAACTATGAGTGGTAACGAACTTCGCTTTCAAGCAATTTGCCAGGTGACCGATCGTGAAAAGCTTCCTCCTAAAACACCCTGTCGCTTAGAAGAACTCTGGGCAACCGATGTATTTACCCTGGGCAAAATGCAAGCCTGCCTGCCCAAGGATGTGTTTAAGTCAATCAAAAACACCATTCAGACGGGTGGAAAGCTGGATGTATCAGTTGCCGGAATCGTTGCCGCAGCCATGAAAGACTGGGCGATTTCGAAGGGTGCGTTGTATTACGCTCACGTGTTTTATCCGATGACCAACATCACCGCCGAGAAGCACGATGGGTTTATCTCTGTGCAAAGCGACGGAACGGCGATTACCGAGTTTACAGGCAAAGTATTGGTACAGGGTGAACCGGATGGTTCCTCTTTCCCCAATGGCGGCATTCGATCAACCTTTGAAGCGCGGGGCTACACGGCCTGGGATGTCACCAGCCCTGCCTACGTCATGGAAACCGATAACGGTTCTACCCTATGCATCCCCACAGTGTTTATCTCCTGGACTGGGGAAGCACTCGACAAAAAAACCCCCTTGCTGCGCTCTAATGCAGCAATGAGCAAAGCCGCAGTCCGCTTGCTCAAACTGCTGGGCTATTCAGACGTGGCACCCGTCAACTCTAGCTGTGGTGCTGAACAAGAATACTTTTTAGTAGATGCACACTTTGCCCACAGCCGTCCAGATATTTTGCTAACGGGCAGAACCTTATTTGGGCGACCTGCTGCTAAAGGTCAACAGTTTGACGATCACTATTTCGGTGCAATTCCAGAGCGTGTTCAGGTCTTCATGCAAGATGTGGAAGAGCGGATGTACCGTTTGGGGATTCCGGCAAAAACCCGGCATAACGAAGTTGCCCCCGGTCAGTTTGAGATTGCCCCATTTTTTGAAGCGGCAAACGTGGCCAGTGATCACCAGCAGATGACCATGACCATCCTGAAGAACACTGCCAAGAAACATGGCTTCATTTGTCTGCTGCACGAAAAGCCGTTTGCAGGCATTAACGGATCTGGAAAGCACGTCAACTGGTCAGTGGGCAATGCCACCCAAGGTAACCTGCTCGATCCCGGTGATACGCCCCACGAAAACCTCCAATTCCTGCTGTTCTGCGGCGCAGTCATTCGCGGTGTCCACAAATATGGTCCCTTGCTGCGGGCTGTGGTAGCCTCAGCCAGTAACGACCATCGACTCGGGGCAAACGAAGCGCCACCTGCGATCATTTCAGTCTATCTGGGCACCCAGCTAGAAGATGTCTTTGAGCAAATTAAGCAGGGAGAAGTTAAAAGCTCGGCCCACGCGGGTGTGATGAGTTTGGGTGTTCCCACCTTGCCAGAATTCCCCAAGGATCCGGGCGATCGCAACCGCACCTCACCCTTTGCCTTCACGGGCAACCGGTTTGAATTCCGGGCCGTTGGTTCAAACCAGTCGGTTTCGGGTCCACTGGTGGCGATGAACACGATTTTGACCGATTCCCTTACCTGGGTGGCGGACGAGTTAGAAGCTAAGATGGCGCAAGGGTTGGCGCTGGAGGCAGCTTCCTTCGCTGTTTTGAAGGAAATCATGAATGATCACAGCGCTGTTGTGTTTGGTGGCGATGGCTACTCAGCCGCCTGGCATAAAATGGCGGTCGAGGAGCGGGGTCTGCTGAACCTGCCCACCACTGCCGATGCCCTACCCATGCTCAAGGAGAAGTACATTGAGGAACTGTTTGAAAAAACAGGTGTGCTATCTGCAGCTGAACTGGAAAGTCGCTTTGATGTCTATTCAGAGCAATACGTCCAGGTAATTGAAATGGAAGCCAAGCTCGTGATCAGTCTGGCAAAAACCGTGATTTATCCGGCGGCATTCCGTTACCTGTCGGAGCTTTCGGCCAGCATTACCAGCCTCAAACAAATCGGGATTGCGTTTGAACAGGAATCTGCCGAAACGGTTGCTGCTCTCACCAAGCGGATGATGGATATCGTCAGCAAGTTAAGTGCAGCGATCGAGAAGCATGATTTTGCCACGGTCGAAGAGCATATGCAGTACTGCGCTAAAACGCTGCGTCCATTGATGGATCAGGTTCGCGAATATGCGGATGCGCTCGAAGGAGACGTAGCCGACGATCTGTGGCCCCTGCCCAAATATCAGGAGATGCTGTTTATTAAATAGGGCATGGCTGGATTCATCCGACTCTTGAGTTGAATAGTGACTCAAATAGCGATCGCTCCGAAAAGCGATCGCTATTTTTGCTTTTCCAAATAAAGATGATTAAGTTTTCATAAGTAGCTGGGCGCAATTAAATAAAAGATGAGTTTGGGGG
>JBAUTA010000298.1:0-11019 GCA_049581985.1 Kovacikia sp. | reverse complement strand
CATCCACATCACAAAAAATTTGGGTGATGTCCAGGCGCGATACGATCGTGTCCATCGCTGAGACTTTGATACTTCAAATCTAGTCTCAGCTTTTCTCTTGGCTTTTTCTACCCTGTCGAACTCACGTTAACCTACGCTCTTGTGAGAAAGCATTCCAGCCAGGTGCATGAGCTGTTTCATATTGTTCAGGTAAATAGCCTGACTGGTTTGGTCAACCTTAATCCAACCCTTACTTTCTAGCTTTTCGATAATTTTGCTGGTTTCTTCCACCCCAATATCGGTCACATCTGCCAAATCTTTAGCAGAGATGTTGAAAATCTCAATTCCGTTTGAAGTTTCGTGACCATAGTTTTCCCCTAAGGCAACCAGAGTGTTGGCTAATTTGACTGCTGGCGGCTGCTTGCGGAGCTGAAAACGGAGATTCGTCTGACGCAGACGGCGTACCATCAGTTGCAGCATCCGGTGGTGAAGCTGGGAATCCCTAAAGAGGGTCTGAATAAATCGTTGGGCAGAAATACTAATCAGCTTGACAGCAGAAAGCGCGATTACGTCAGTTGAACGGGGCGACTCATCTAGAATTGCCATCTCCCCAAAAAAGTCCCCCCGCCCCAATACTGCCAGTGTGACAACCTCCTCACCGGCACCCGACAAACGGCGAACTTTGACCCAACCAGAGACAATAAAGTAAACCGCGTTTCCCCAGGCGTCTTCCATTAAAACAGCCCGGTTTGCAGGATACTCATGCTCAACAGCAACAGATAGCAACCACTCCAGAGTTTCTGGATTGGCAGCGGTTAAAAGCGGAAACAGCTCACTAAACGCTTCAATCTGCATGAAAAATCTTAGAAATATAACGTCTACGGGATAACGGTTCAACAAACAATAATGTTCTGAAAGAAAAAATTGATTGTTAATAGAACCCCTCTTTCTTCCATCATTACAGGGTTGCCAAGGGTTTCCTCTGGGAGAATTTACGGATCCTCAAAAACCAGGCTATATCCCAAGCCCAGGTTATATACCTCTTTTCAAGGGGGTGAGGTACAGGGAGGTTGCTTCGCGCCCCACTGTGCCTCACATTTCTGTACTTCACCCAAGTGCAAGCCGCTATATACCCTAACCGGATAGTCCGCCAGAATAGATTTGAGGGATGCCTCGAATCTATATCAGCCATTGATTAGGCTGTTTTAAGGGGGGAACCAATTAAAACTGGCTTAACAGACCACTAAAAGTTAGATGCATTTTGCGGAAATACAAGCCTGCTAAACGCCACAACTGAGTGAAAGGCAATGAAGCAGTGAAGAAGATCCTAGTATAAACGGTCTATGACGCTTGATACCGCTTTCTCTAGGTTGGGAAGTAGCAATTCTACATATCTTGACCAACCGATTACGATCGTTTGCTTGTGGGCCAGCGTTTCCGGATCAATATCGTCTGGTTTAGAACTAAGCAGGCGACCTTCCAAATCGCAGCAGACCAACCCTGCTGCCCTGGCTAAAGCAAGGGGACCCGTCGTGTCCCAAAGTTTGACACGCCCGTTGAAGTACAGGTAAAGTCCAGCACGTCCCAATATGACCTCCATCACTTTCAACCCAAAACTGCCGAGGGTGTAAAACTGAGCTTCTGGAATTCGTTCGGAAATCGCCGTGCCAAATTTTGCCTGGTCCCGGTTACCAATCACGATCGGACAAAACCCCGTGCCAGGCGGTTTCGGTTCAGTTAGGGTAATTGGAGTCGGGTCAGCATCGGCAGCAGCCTGAAACAGCCCCCAATCTAAGCCACCATAGTAAATCTGATCATAGGCGGGCGCACCAATCCAGCCTGCGATCGGCTGGTAGTTTTGCAGCAACCCCACCATGACTGAATAATCGCGCTTGCCGTGGATAAAATCTTCAGTGCCATCGATCGGATCAATACACCATAGGCGAGAAAAATCCGCCTGAAACCGCTTCCTCGATTCCACGTTCTCTTCCGTAATGATTCCATCGTCGGGAAATAGATCAGAAAATACAGCTAATAGCTGCTGATCTAACGCGGCATCGATCGTCGTTACATAATCATCCGGTCCCTTCTGAAAGACTTCAAATTGTCCGGCTGCCATCTGCTCTGCTTGCTGACCACAGCTACGAATGACTTGTCTAATAAGCTGATCAAGATTGGGAGAAATTGGAGGCATAATTACAGAATTCAGAATTCAGGAGTCAGAAGTCAGAATATAGCAGTTCTGATTTAAGTCAGTGGATAGCCCTAATTAGCTGAAAATATTAGGAAACAGGGGGCTGCCCCCAGCCAGGCGTGGAACCCCTGCACCCCGCCCCCGATCTGCCCTGTGCGCTATTTAAATTGGGTATAAGATTCCTCTTTCAGTGAGTGGCAATCAGCTACCTACGGTAGGAATTTCTATGAAGCAAAAAACGGGCTAACCGAAAGGTTAACCCGCTAGTTTGGGAACGCGCAGAGAAACTACTTTTGTAGAACTAGCTTAACGTTCGCATTTTGTAAACCAGGACGCTTAACCTCAGCCAAGGTCTTGTTCACAGCGTACTTCTGGTTGATTGAGTTGATTAGTTCGGTCTGATTGTGCTTCTTAGCAACACCCCACAGGTCAGCGATCAGGTCGAAAGACCCATCGGTGTTGCGAGACCAGCCCAGATCATATTCGCCTTCCAAGACTGCAACGATGTCAGAACGAACCCGTTGACCGTTATATCCACGAACATCGGCTTCCGTTTTAACAGAGATACCCAGGTCGCGGAGCGAAGCCTTCAGGATTTCAGCATCAGTAATCTTGGTACGCAGAGTGCTAAAGTGAGACATTTGGGTTTCCTCCTGTGGAGATTTGAGAACAACGTTTGGTAGTTAAGGAGCTAACAGCAAGTAGCCGATAGCTTTTTGGGTTGACTGCTAGCGATGGCTAGCCTTTCCTCCTGTTGGGAGCAGGAGAAAGCTTTAGAACTCAAGTCGCTGATATTCAGCAACTGAGGATGCCGCAGGTCGCGCTCGCTGCCTTGCCCAATCTCTCAGGGCAGTTACCTGTTCGGTCATGGTTCTAGAAAGGGGCATCGTCGATTTGATCGCTGCGATGATATCTAATTGAGTAAACTCACGCTCTTGGGCAAAAGCTTCGTACATTGCCGCAACCAGGGCCTGCTCAATTTCAGCACCGGAATAGCCATCACAGATATTCGCCAGTTGATCGAGATCAAATCGAGCGATTTCTCGCCGCCTTTTAGAAAGATGAATCTTGAAAATTTCTTTGCGCTCCTCAGCGTTAGGCAAATCCACAAAGAATAATTCGTCGAAACGTCCTTTGCGGAGGAATTCTCCTGGCAACCGCTCAACGCGGTTTGCCGTTGCCATTACAAATACTGGAGAGGTTTTATCTTGCATCCAGGTGAGGAAGGAGCCAAAGATCCGACTGGAGGTGCCGCCGTCGGAGTCAGCAGAACCAGCACTGCCAGCAAACGCCTTGTCTAGCTCATCAATGAAGAGAATGGCTGGAGAAATTGATTCAGCGGTTTTGAGGGCATTCCGCAGATTAGCTTCAGAGCGCCCCACCATGGAGCCGTCATACACACGTCCCATATCCAACCGTAGCAGGGGCAACCCCCATAGCCTAGAAGTTGTTTTGGCAATCAATGACTTGCCGCAACCAGGAACCCCTAAGATTAACATTCCTTTGGGCTGGGGTAACCCATACTCCCTGGCACGTTCAGTAAAAGCGTTTGAGCGTTGTTTGAGCCACCGCTTCAGCTCTTCTAACCCACCTACGGAGTCAATTGTCTCGTCCTCTTCAATATACTCCAGAATACCGTTGCGGCGGATTAGCTGCTTCTTCTCAGAGAGGACAACATCTACCTCTTCCTCTGTGAGCCGACCTGCGGTTACCTGTGCTTTGCGATATACTTTTTCAGCTTCATCCCGGGTCAGCCCCAGAGCAGCTTTCAATAGCTTTTCTCTGGCTTCTGTGGTAATTCGTCGCCCTCGAGCTTGCTCTAGCTGATTAGAAAGAACCTGATTCAGCTCCGACATATCGGGCATCGGAAAATCTAGAACCGCAATTTCTTTCTCAAGCTCAATTGGAATTTCTTGGACAGGGGACATCAGAATAATCGTCTTCTGAGTTCCCTTAAAACTAGAGATTGCATCCCTCAGCCAACGGATGACTGGTGCCGAATAGAAGGGGTGAAGATCCTTGAAGACAAAAAGCCCAGGTTCCCGTTGACGCGTTACCCACTCGATTGCCGCCTCTGGAGAAACCGTGTTGTGCTGGGTGACGTTGCGAGGTTGACCGTACTCCACAATACCGTGAGTAACCGTCCAAATGAATACCCGACGCTGCGGCTTAGCCTGTGCGATCGCAGCTATTGTCTGCTCTGCCCGCTCCTCCTCAGAGGTCACAAGGTAGATCAGGGGATATTGGGCTTGAATCAGAATACTAAGCTCTTCCTGCATAACACCAACCCATTAGAAACAGCGCAGACGCCTGAAAACTTGAGCGTTTCCTAAAAAAGTGCTGAATCAATCCCCAATGTGTACTACTCAGCTATCAGAGAACTCAACTATCAATTTAGGATCCATCTCGTGAATCCAACCTGCGGAACCTAGCAAGGAACCAACTCACCCTCACCCTGCGGATCGGCATTGACAGAGCTAATTTGCTGTGCCTTTCCAACCGGGACGCCTTCTTCAATCAACACCCCTGCTTGCTTTCTGAGGGAAACCATTTCATCACCCCTTAAAGCCACTGGAGCCGTACAGTCTGGACAACTATAAACGCGATGAGCTTGACCGTGACCCTCAGTGTGCTGCTCAACGACCTCTGGATGAGACAGGTAAAAGACAATAGCTCGTTGGGCAATGTCAGTCATCGTCTCAGCATCGAGGGCAGCACGGATCTTTAGCTTTCGATGCAGTTCGGGTGGGAGATACAACGTAACTTTTTGCTTGTCTTGCATAGAACTCTCAGTTTTTGTACCCGGGTATGCAGAAAGCATATGAGCTCTAGAGGCTGCTGTCAAGACATTAAGACGGCTTGACGGCAATATCGTTACATTGATTTACAATCTCAGTGTCAGGTTTCAGGTGCTTTGCCTGGAGGAAAATGCAGCACTCCACTCCTTCTTTCCTGGTTGCTCACGCCTGCGGTGCTATGGAATACCCAATTTGAAAGGCACACACGACAGATAGGAAGCACGACAGATAGGGGCAGAGGACAGGAGCTTTTGCTGGGGGGACTTAGCCGAATGGGGGAACCCTTATTCTTTGAAATCGGTGTGACCTCAGGCAATATTAGGTGGCAATGTAGATCCTGCTCCGGGGTGTTTGTTTTCCAGGTGTGTTTGAATCAGCTGGGTTAGCTGTTCACGTTGAATCTCAGTGCCGTTCAGTACGTTTCCGGGCACCTCAAAAAAAATGGTGCTGTCTACCGCTTCCATGGCCAGCATTTGAAACAAAATGTGGGTGACGGGAACGGGTAAAGCTATCATCTGGGGATCTTGAATGGGGTAGGGACCTGATGCTACATCTTTCAAGCTTGGGTACGCGTAGATGACGGTCTTTTCTACTGCGGGCTGGGTCCGGCTTTCTAGGGTGGTGATAGCCCAATCCTGATCCAGAGTTTGAGGAATATAGTACTCCAGGTGGCGGAGTTGGCTGGCTAACTGGGTTAGGACGGGGGCGATCGCCTCAACCAAGGCAGGAGTTGTGCGGTCTTGAGGCGCATTGTTAATCAGGTCTTGAATCTGTTGATCTAAACTCATGTGGTTAAGTCCATTAAGGTATGAAAGGGTTTCTCCCCCAAGATCCCCCCAAAGGGTACTGTCACTATCCAGTCATATTTTCGACAATAGTTGGCAACAATTTATCAGTCAATTCGTCTGGTTAGTCTAGACGGAACGACAATGTTGTTGTCACAATTAAGTCGAGTATCATCAGTATTAGGCATTGAAGGCTGTGGGGGATATCTGCCAGAGCGTGGAGGCAATCTTTAAACTGCTGCTTGACGAATTAAAGCTGTCAACGAAAGCTTCTGAGCAGAATTGCAAGGATGTAGCAGATCGTCTATCGCAGGAAATTATCCGTATTTGTTCTGAAAGCAAACGGATACAAGCCTCCGGAGAGATCGATTCCTGGGCAACTGTGCTGGCAAAGCATCGTTTACAGCAATGTCTTCATTACTATAAGTTGGGCTCGGTCCGGGGGCGGGTTGAACTGCACAGCACGCTTAGTGCTGTGGTCTACCGCTACATTACACCACCCCAGACTCAATCTAGCTATCAGGCTCGTCTGACCCTGATTGAGGACTTTCTTCAGGGCTTTTATATGGAAGCCTTGAATGCTTTCAGGCGGGAAACTCAACTGCCGTTAACCTACCAGCCCCGGACTCTGTTAGAACTGTCGGAATATATGGCGTTTACCGAACGTTACGGGAAGCGTCGGATCCCGTTACCTGGTAACCGCAATCAACAATTAATTATTCTACGGGCTCAAACTTTTTCTCAGCAGCAACCAGCCGAAACCCTGGTAGATATGGAGCAGGCTGCGGAGGGTGTGTCTGGAGAATCGGATAGCCAATGGAATGCGGCTTCGATGCAGCAGGTGCGCGAACAGATGGTGGCTCAGGAACCGGAACCACCGGAGGATACGCTGCGCCACACAGTCATTACAGAGTTGATGGCTTATCTGGTGGAGCGGAAGCAGGATGACTGTGCTAATTATTTTGCACTCCGGTTAAAGGATTTGCCCACCAACGAAATTGAGGAGATTTTGCAGCTGACTCCCCGTGAGCGGGATTATTTGCAGCAGCGATTTAAATATCACCTGATCCGATTTGCTTTATCCCATCGTTGGGAATTGGTGCATCAATGGCTAGAAGCGGATTTAGAGCGGAATCTGGGTCTGACGCTACAACAGTGGCAGGCGTTTCAAGCCCAGCTTGATCCCCAACAATTGCGGTTACTGCAAATGAAGCACAGTAAAATGACGGATACAACGATCGCCCAATCTCTAAATTGCACCCTGACTCAAGTTCGGAAACAATGGTTTAAGTTATTAGAACAAGCCTGGGAGATTCGTAACGATTTCTTGTTCTGAGGAAATGCGTCAATGTCCGGAGGAAGTGCGTCTATCAATGAATAGGAGTCTATAACCCATGCAAGACGACTCAGAGGTTCTCCAGAGAAAATTGCTAAAGGTTCTGCAAGATTTGATTCCGGCTGCTTCTCCGACGGATGTCGAGGCAGTTAGTCGGAGCCTGGGGGAAGGCGGTGTCCATCCACCTAACGATGCTCTGCCACAGGGAACCTCTGCAGTCTCTAGTCCGCATGGATCTGAAAATCTTCCCTTGGAGAGGGAATCCCTATTCGAACTTGGAGAGATACCCGCCGTGCAAGACCGTTTTTATGCCCTGTTGAAACATCGGTTACAGACTGAGATTCAACGAACCCCTCCGCTGTTCCCCTGGGAAACAGAAGTTCATGATTACGAAGCAGAAAATGCCCCCTATGGCGTGCCTGGTTCCGGCGAGACCCCAGGGGTTGGCGTTGCTGCTGGGGAGCAAAAGGTTCCGGTTGGACTGTGGATAACCCAGCTTAAGAACTTCAATCTCCCCGTTGCTATCCCAGAAACCGTTTTAGGTCAGTTACTCCAACGCTGTCAGGAAATTGCCCATTCCTCTTTGTTAGAAGGGGCAAAGTTGGTGCGCGCAGTGGAAGACCTCTTCCCTGGTCACACCCAAGATCTGAACCAGATAGCTGGGTTGGTCATGACTTCGCCTGCCCGTTCTGGTGCCGCTACGTCCACTCCATCGGGTACCAATTATCCAGCCAGCTATGAGGCTGCGGTTCCTGCTCAGCAGATGGTGCTTTCTCTGTTAGCGGCGCGGGAAATCATTACTTCTCTGACGCTAACAGTTTCTGCCAGTCAGCCGATCGTTGAGCGCCAATGGCTGACTGAAAGCGGTGTGCTAACCCTCAAGGCAGAGTACGAGCCGCAACCCAATTCTTCTACTCAATTGCGGATTCAGGGTAGCCTTCCCAGTGGTGGAAGCTTAGTTCTGCGTGGAGATGGTAGCCAGGCAAGTGCAATGCGTTCGACTCCTGGATCCCTGAGTGTGGAATTGTTTGACCTCCACCCCAGTCAACTGCATGTTCTGGAGGTGCGGTTAACGGAAGAAGAGCCGAATCCGCTGATTTTTACTATTCGCATTGTGGAAGGGTTGAACTAGGAGTCCGTCAGGATCGATTTGAGGGGAAATGCCAGTTCTAAGTTTTGAGTTTTCAACTTTAAGTTGAGAATGGATTGCCAGGTCAGCGATTCCAGCTTTGTAGCTGGAGCTTTAATTGGGTCTACTCGGGTAAGGGGGCAGGGGGAAAAGGGCAGACGAAGGAAATAGAGCGATCCTATTTGGATTGTGAAAGCACTTTCCCTTCAGGGAAAGGCTTGCACAATTCTGTCTATAACGGTTTGCACTTGGGTGAAGTGCAGCAATGTGAGGTACAGGGGGGGTGCTTCGCGCCCCCCTGTACCTCACAGCCTTGAAAAGGGCTATGTTCATAAGCAATTTCGACCAGCTATAGCAAGGTAAGGTTCGTCAGACCGAATTGTGGGTAGTATGGCTTTAGGCTGCATGAGTTGGAGTTTAGGGGTGAGCCGCTAACGCCGAAGCTCCCTCTACCCCCAAAGGCATCTTCAAGTTAATGGTGCCCGGCTACTCAGGATGAAAAATAACTGCTATCCCTTACTATGTCTGGCGTTTCTGGAACTGAACGAATACGATCGCTCCCCCTGGTGGGTCGGTTTTGGCGGCGTCTAGAATCCCTGCCTTTACCTGAGACTGAAGAATCCTTGGTGCTCCGGGTGCTGGCACAGTCAATGGTGCTGGTTGGAATTGTGGCAACGGATGTGGCGGCGTCTACATCAATGGCTGTCTGGGCAATTCCTCTCAGTATCGCGGGCGCTTCCTGGAGTTGGGTTCGGCGGCATAAACACAACATTGCAGCCAAGTTCTGTATTGCGATCGGGATGCTGCTAGCGCTGGCTGGTTTTTTCGTTGGCCTAAGAGCGGAATTAAACGATACCCGACTAGTGTTAGCAGAACTATTGGTTCAGCTTCAGGTGTTGCACAGCTTTGACCTGCCACGCCGAAAGGATTTGGGTTACTCAATGGTGATTGGGTTGATCCTGATTGGGGTTGCCAGTACCTTGAGTCAGACGATGGTATTTGGGGCCTTACTGCTGCTGTTTCTGGCTATCTCTCTACCCGTTTTAGTTTTAGACTACCGTTCTCGCTTAGGGTTGCTGGCAAGCTTGCGCCAGTCTCCCCTGAAACAGGCAGGGCTATCGCCAAAGCGACTGGGAACATTTCTGCTGGTCATTGTAGCGTTGGGATTGACGATATTTGCCTGTCTACCCCGGTTTCCGGGCTACCAACTGCGGACATTTCCGGTCAGCCCTCAAATTCAGAAGCAGTTTGAGGACAATTCGCAAATTATTAATCCGGGCTATGTGCGAACGGGAAGCGGGACCTCAGGCGGTGGGGCAGGCAGTGTTCAGGGTGAGGGGCAAGGTCCCGGCAAGCTGGATGAGGATTTTTACTACGGGTTTAATAGCCGCATTAATCAAAACCTGCGAGGACAGCTTAAACCTAAAGTTGTTCTGCGGGTGCGCTCCCAGGCCGAGGGTTTTTGGCGGGTACTTGCGTTTGATCGTTACCTGGGACAGGGATGGGAGATTTCTCGGAACGACAAGACAGTGACGGTCAATCGGCCCAGCTGGTCATATCAATTTTTTCTGCCCAGATCCGCCTCTTTGAATAAAACGAAGGAGGTAATTCAAACGTTTACGGTGGTTTCGGAATTGCCCAACCTGCTGCCATCGCTATATCAACCCAAAGAGTTATATTTTCCAACTCAACAGGTGGCGATCGATCTAGAAGGAAATCTTCGATCACCGTTGGGATTGATCGAAGGGCTAACCTACACTGTTATTTCTGAGGTTCCCTACCGCGATCGAACTCGCCTGCGGAATGCGATCGCAACCTATCCGCGCTCAGTTCGGGATTACTACCTGGAAGTTCCGCCGCAGATTCGGGAGAAAGTCCAGCAGCGAACAGAAGAACTGCTGGCGACCTCTCCCCAACCGATTACCTCTGTCTACGAGAAAGCGCTATTTCTGGCGCAGGCTCTCAAGCAGCGGTATACCCTTCAGTCGGATCTGCCTTTTCTGAAGCAGGACGAAGATCTTGTGGAAGCCTTTTTATTTGAATATAAGGGCGGCTACCCGGATCATTTTTCCACTGCTTTGACCCTGATGTTGCGATCGATCGGAATTCCAGCACGATTAGCAGTGGGATTTGGTTCAGGGGAGTTCAATCCCTTCACAGGATTATATGTAGTCCGAAATACAGATGCCTATGCGGTTACCGAAGTTCTGTTTCCAAACTATGGTTGGTTTGCCTTTGACCCGATTCCCGGTCATGAATTGATTCCCCCCTCGATTGAGGAAAACCAAACGTTTAGTGTCTTGCAACAGTTTTGGAAATGGGTGGCAGGTTGGCTACCCTCCCCCTTAGCCAGTGTGCTTAATCGAGTGTTTGGGACGCTGTTCAGATGGGTGGCAGCCGCGATCGCCTGGTTTATGGGGTTATTTTCCCAGGGATGGGTGGGACTATTTACCGGATTAATTGCGACGATCGCCCTGGGCTTTTTGGGCTGGTTGGGCTGGCGTGGGTGGCGCGGGTGGCGCTACCAGCGATGGCTGACAAAACTTGCCCCGATGGAACGTTTTTATCAGCAAATGTTGAACTGGTTGGGAGAGCGGGGTTTCCGCAAACGTCCTACCGAAACGCCGCTGGAGTATGCGCGTCAGTCAAAGGAACACCAATCTGCCGAACGGGCCGCGGTGATCGAAGAAATTTCCCAGGTATACGTGCGCTGGCGTTATGGTAATAAATCTCCCGACCTGGGCCGAATCAAGCAGCGGCTGCAAGATTTGAAGAAACGCCAGTCATAATACCAATTT
>JBAUTA010000297.1:0-1809 GCA_049581985.1 Kovacikia sp. | reverse complement strand
CCAGTCGCTACCGTAGAGGTGATGCTGTTACCCCTTGCATCTGGGGAGAGGGACTTACACCCTCACGATGATCAAGTTGTCGAGGTTCAAACCTCGCCACCCGTCCCTGAGTAAACTACTCATTTAGAATGAACGAATCGCACACGATTAAGTTGAGCCGCCGCAAACAGGCTTTGATTCCCACAGATAACCTCTCGGCGGTCGGCTCCAACGACTTGTCCTGCTGCGCTGTCTACGCCGATTCCAAATGAGCCACAGGAATCTGTTCGGTTCTTTCTGGTGCTTTTGCTCCAGTTGCAACCGCATGAACTGCGTGGAGAATATCGGCTGAATAGTACCGATTGCCGCAGGTATCACAGACACCAATTGTCACATCTTCTAGAATGACGAACCCATCTCTGTGCTTGAACGCCTCACGTTTAACCGTGCGTGGTTGAACAGTTCCTTCACAATATTCGCATTTGTATCCATACATATCGTCAGCCCTCAAGTTCAGTGACTTCATAAACTGTAATGATTAGATAACGTCCGTTGCTAGCAAAACGCCCAACCACTCCAACAGGTGTCTGCTGATCCAATGCAGTTCCTACTACTATATACTTTGTGCCTCTAGGGTCGTCTCTTTCAATCCGGATAATTTGACCGCTCAGAACTGCTTCCTCTATATCCAGGATAGTCAGTAGATCTTCAGCCATCTCTTCCATCGCGTGGGCTGACATATCGTACTGGCGGAGCCGAATTTTCTCTCTGATGCGGTCAATATCGTTACGAGGCACAGAAATCTACTCTGGAATTGGGTTGCTACGAAAAGAAGAGTAAATTATACGAAAGCCTCCACGATTTCTCAAGCTGCCATGAATCCGCAAAAAAAGCCCAAAAGCCGCCAGGAAATTCTTAAGAAACAGCAACAATTTACATTTGTTGGACGAGAGGAACACATTACCGCCTTTCGCTATAACCTGGCTTTACCTGCAGCGGACTGGTGCTTTCTATTTGGCATTTGGGGACAAGGCGGTGTCGGCAAGAGCACGTTATTGCGGCAATTTCGTCGGATTGCGGAGGAAGCCGCCTTTCTGACAGCCTATACCAGCGACTCAGATACCAATGTTCTAGAAGTGATGGGACGGGTCGCCGAACAGCTAGAGCAGCAGGGACATAGGCTAAATCAGTTTGCAGAACGATACAAAGTCTATCTTCAGAAGAAGCAAGAACTAGAAGCTGAATCAGATGCCCCTCAAGGATTTTCCGCTTTTTTAGGGAAATCGATTGCCAAAGCCAGTTTAGGTTTAGCCAAACAAGTTCCTGGTAGTGGAGCCATCACTCCATTTTTGGATGAAGACGCGATCGCCAACCAAGCGGGCGATTGGGCATCCTATGTCGCCAAGAAAATTGGCAACAAGGACGAGGTACAACTGGTACAGAAACCGACCGAGGTATTAACACCACTGTTTCTGCAAGACTTAAGCAAAGTATCTGAGCAGAAAAACCTGCTGTTGCTATTTGATACCTATGAACGAACAGAGGGATTTCTGGACAGTTGGTTACGAGAAATTTTAGAAGGAAGTTATGGGGATTTACCTGTCAATATCATTTTGGTGATTGCCGGACGGGAAGAATTAGAGCGAAACCATTGGGCAGATTATCAGGGAGCAATTTCTCGTATTTCCCTGGAACCCTTCACCGAAGAAGAATCCAGACAGTATCTCAACCGGAAAGGAATTACCAATCCACAAGTCACCGATGTGATTCTTCGGTTGTCCGGTCGATTGCCTCTGCTGGTAGCAACCTTGGCTGCCGAAAGCCCTACCG
>JBAUTA010000296.1:0-9957 GCA_049581985.1 Kovacikia sp. | reverse complement strand
GATGGTGAAAGTCTTTCCCACCAGGGAAGGACTTTCACCACTCTGCTTGTTCACAATTGATTTAGGACTGCTATATACTACCCGAATGGGTACTTGACGTGCCTCTATGCCTTTGATACGGTCAAGGTATATGAAATTTACATTCACTCAGAACTGGTAGAATTCTTAGATGTTTAGCAACCGATTTTATTTTTGGCGTCCCCCGGTTCACTTGGAGTGAAGCCAGTCCGACTGAGCATTTTCCAGGTGAGCCGCAGTATCAAGTCTGCGGTTTTTTAATGCCCAGTATTTAATGCCCAGTATTTAATGTCCCAGCGTTCAATGTCCCAGCGTTTAGTGTCTAAGCCTGATTTAAAGGAAATGGCAGTGGCAAAGTTTACCAGTTGGTTTTTCGGTTTTTATTTTTGGACCAGGGAGCATTCCGGGTAGACATTTCACGCATGTGTTCGTCAAGCCCGGAGCCGCAAGGTTTCGGGCTTTTTGTTGAAGAAAGTAAAAGGCAAAAAGCAAGGAGACAGGGGCCGGACCTAGGAAAATCCAGACTTTAAAAGTTTTTCCCATCACGACTCCTACTCCCCACTCTCTGCCCCCTATCCCCTACTTAACCTGAAGGAGTACTCAAGTGTTAGAAGCTAAATTAGTGCGTCAATCTCATCCCAATCATCGCAGTGTGATCCGGCTTTCTGATCAGGTTGAGATCGGAGGCAATGGCATTGTGATTGTTGGTGGCCCCTGCACAGTTGAAAACCAGGAGCAGATGGAACAGGTAGCCAGTCATCTTTCAAGAGTTTCGGTTCAAGCCCTGAGGGGAGGAGTGTATAAGCCACGCACCTCCCCTTATTCCTTTCAAGGGATGGGGGTAGATGGGCTGCGGATTCTGGCTGGGGCGCGGCAGCGCTATGGCATGCCAATCGTGACCGAAGTGATGTCGATCGCCCAAATTGAACCCGTTGCCACCTATGCCGATATGCTCCAAATTGGCAGTCGCAATATGCAAAATTTTGAGTTGTTGAAAGCCTTGGGCGCAGTCAACAAGCCAATTTTACTGAAACGGGGACTGTCAGCGACGATCGAGGAGTTCGTCATGGCAGCAGAATACATTCTGGCCCACGGCAATCCCAATGTGGTGCTCTGCGAACGGGGCATCCGTAGTTTCGATCCCTACACACGCAACGTGTTAGATCTGGGCGCAGTGGTGGCCCTACGTCAGTTAACCCACCTGCCTGTGATTGTGGACCCCAGCCATGCCGCTGGCAAGCGGGAACTGGTTGCTGACCTGGCAAGAGCCGCGATCGCCTGCGGTGCCGATGGTCTGATCATCGAATGTCATCCGCAGCCAGAAAAATCTGTTTCCGATGCCCGGCAGGCACTTTCTTTAGAGGATATGGCGGCATTGGTGCCAAGTCTAGCGACGATCGCCACTGCGATTGGGCGTAGGCTCAGCAAGGAGATTGGTCAACCAATTACCGGGCAGGATGGGCAACGAGACAAGGTGCCCCTCTATTGTGTCTAATATGTTGTGTCTAATATATTTGCGTCTGAAGCATTGGTTATAGGTGCCATCGACTGAGCCATCGCCTCCCGCCTCTACCCCAGGCTTGACAGACCCCTGGGGTGCGCATCAGGAATTAGCCTTACCGCTCGCTGCCCCTGGGTGCTGCACTCACTGCCTTGCGCAAATTCCCCTGATGCTCTGTCAAAAGTCGATCGCCCGCTTCTTTATCTAGCCCCGTCCAATGCATCAGCAGTGCCAGTTTTACGTTGCGTCCACTTTGTTCCAGCAGGTAACCCGCATCGTCCCGGTTCAGGTCGGTCAAGTCTTGCAGGATGCGGAGGGCCCGATCGTGTAGCTTTTTATTCGTCACCGCCACATCCACCATGCGGTTGCCGTAAACCTTACCCAGTTTCACCATGGAGCCTGTCGAAAGAATATTTAGCGCCAGCTTAGTGACTGTGCCCGCCTTTAGGCGCGTGGAGCCCGCCAAAATTTCAGGCCCGACCAGCAGTCGAATATCCACATCAACCTGAGCAGCAACCTGATCAGCCGGAACACAGGCAATAAAAATGGTAGTGGCTCCCCGCTGTCGAGCAGCCTGAAGCGCCCCGTGGACATAGGGAGTAGTGCCACCTGCGGTGATGCCCACGACCACATCTAAGTCTGTAATCTGGCGATGGGCGATCGCCTCCATTCCATCTTCTGCCCGATCCTCCAGATCTTCTGAACTACGAACCAGTGCCCCCGCCCCCCCGGCAATAATGCCCTGCACCTGCTCTGGCGCAGTGCAAAACGTGGGTGGGCATTCCGCCGCATCTAACACCCCCAGTCGTCCACTGGTTCCTGCCCCGACATAAACCAGTCGCCCCCCCTGGTGGATTGCCGCCGCTATCCGGTCGATCGTCTCAGCCAGGGGAGTCCGGGCGGCCGCGATCGCCGCGATCACCCTGGCATCCTCCCGATTAAATAGATCTACCAGTTCCACCGAACTCAACTGATCAAGATTGTGGCTTTCAGGATTCGCCTGCTCCGTCAGGAGATGTCCCCGTTCTTCCAAATTCTGCATATTAAGACAGTTAATAAGTAAGGCTAAAGGATAACAGGAATAAGGTTGTCAGAACCTTTAGCCTTTCGGCTTTTACAACAGCCCCTCCAACTGACGACGAATGCGTTCCAGATCGGCATCTGCCATCGTTTCTTCTTCTTCTTCCTCTTCCACCGGGACTAGGGCGTCCTTGCTACCTGCTTCTAGCTCCGCCTGCCAATCGGTTTTATCGATATTGCTTTCAGGCGGAACCATGAGCAAACGTTCGGCATCGCTTTGAGGCGCAAATCCTTTCGGGACTAGCTGAGAGTGATAACCAGCACTATCGCAAAATTCTTCAATCTCCTGCTGTTCCATTGATTCAACCGTTGAGGTTGGGAAATCCTGTGCTTCCAACAGGAGCGCATAACGGGTCGCATCATCTTCGTCTTCAAACATCAAGACTAGATTGCGATCGCCAACCCGGATAGTGTGGATGCCTTCGTTTTCCGTCCGGGCGTTAAACAGTAGAACAAACACCTGCATGATTAGAGTTTTCTCTTGAGGGGCAAAAAATAGGGGTTAGGAGCCAGGGAGAATGGATATAAGGGGGGAGGAGGATAGGGAATTTTGAGTTTTGGATTTTGAGTTTTGAATTTTAAATTTTGAGTTTTAAGTTTTAAGTGACTTCTGGCCTCTCACGCCTGATCCCTCACCTCTTACTCCTGGACCTTTTTAATTTTAGTGAAGTTCGAGTCCAGTAAGATTGAAATCACTCCAGTAAATCTATAGCAGTTTTCAGGTCAAATTGCAGGACAAGGGAATCAAGAGGGCAGGGGGCAGGGTTGCCTGGGTAGGGGTGCCCCCCTGGGTAACCGGGTGAGAATCGCTATAGTCATTTAACCTAAAAATAGATTAATCTGGCTATAAAATGCTGGGGGGAGAAGTTTTGCTGCGTTGTATTCCCGTATTGCTGTTGACGGCGATCGCCATTCCCAGTGATGTCGTTGCCCAGGTTATTTCTCCCCAAAAACCATCTTTTCCGCAGGCGGCATCCGCTCTGCCAGCAAGCACCTCTGGCGTTTTGTTAATTAATACCAGCGACGCCGCCTGGAAAGAACTGAACCGCTTTAATCCTCTCCCAGCGGAGTTTTTTCCACCCTTCAAACTACCCCTACTATCCTCAGATCTGAGTTTTAGCCAGGATATTCAGCCCTGGCTGGGGGAGCAGGTGGCGATCGCCCTATTGCCTGCAACTTCTAAAGCGGACTCTTTTGAAACCAATACGGTTTTGCTTGCGCCCATCAAGGATCCCAGCAATTTTAATGCCTTTCTTGCCAGGCTAAAAGGGACGCTGGGACAACCTCAAATTGAGCGGAACTACAAAGGCATTCCCATTTTGCAGTGGTCTTTCCCCGGTTCTAATCTTGAGCCTCCTGCCGAACCTGGCATTCCGGTGAACCCCAGTGCCCCCCCCGATCAAACCCTTTCTCCGCCGCTCCAATTCTCCCCTTTGACGTCCTCTCGGCTCCTACCCCGGTCGCAGGCGACGAGCTTTCCCCTCCAGGCTAAAGCCGTGAATCCCAAGGGTAACCTCTCTACGCCTGGCTTAAAGCCCCAGATTCCCCCCTTCCCTGTTATTCCATCCCCCCAGATCAAAGGGACGCACCAGGTTTTGGCGATCGCCCTTTTGCCCCAAAATATTGCCGTGGCTACCCAGGCCCAAGCGCTCGAAAAGCTAATTGATGCCCGCTCAGAGGGCACCTCTTTAGCGCAGAACCCTTTGTTCCAGCGCACGATGGGGCATCCCCAGATGGGGCGATCGCTCCTGGTTGGCTACGGTGACATTGCCAATTTTGCCCGGCATCTCGCTAACTTTTACAGCACCATTCCTGGTTTGACTTCCTTTCTGCCACCCTTGGATGATAGCCAAATCAGTCAGATTACCCGTGTCTATAACACCATCGATACTCACCTCTGGGTACAACCTGAAGGGATTCATGGTCAAACAAATTTCTATTACACGAAGTCCCACCCCGCATTAGCGAACTCTAACCAGACCACTCCTAATCAAATTCTCACCCGGTTGCCTGCCGCGACCTACCTTTCAGCCAACAGCCGTAATTTTAAGCAGCAGTGGCAAAGTTTGACCCAGGCAGGACAGATGGATGCGGTGACGCAACAGTTTGTAGTCGGTTTGCGGAATACTATTCCAGGGATAACTGGCCTTGATCTAGAACGGGATCTTGTTCCCTGGATGGATGGAGAATATACATTTTTCCTGTTTCCCACAACCGGAGGGTTATTCAATTACATTTCCCCTGACTTCAATTTGGGGCTAGGGCTGATGGTGCAGACGAGCGATCGCCCTGCCGCCGAAGCCGCTCTCAAAAAACTAGATCGGTTCATTCGGTCAACCTCTAAGGGGGACGTAGAACCCGTGCCGCGCCGCATTAAAGGGCAACCCGTAATCAGTTGGGAAGGACGGGAAAGGGATCAAATCTATAGTGTTCTGGCCCATGGTTGGGTCGATCGCGACACGCTGATCATCACGACCGGCAGCGGCGCAATGGCCACATTAAATCCCAAACCCTACCTCCCCCTGCATCTCAACTACACGTTCAAAACCGCAACAGGCAGTTTGCCAACGCCCAACCAGGGTTACTTTTACGTCAATATGGGGGCTTCCCTGGCCTTTGTTTATGGTCTGGTTTTGCCATCCCTACCTCGCACCTACACTCCCTTCGTGCAACAGGTTCAGCAGGTTTTGGGGACACTCCGCAGCGTCAGCACAACAACCTCTGTCACCCCTGAAGCCCAGCGGGTTGACTCACTTTGGGTACTGGGCTCAGTCGATCGGGTGCCCAAATAATACCAATCGTCCATACTGACAAGTCAGCATGGACGATTGGTATAAAATCAGAGGCATTCCTATTCAGGGCGATGATAGGCGGGGATGACGACGAGAATTGCCTTCCCTCCTACGCTCTCGCTATTCTGCCCTTTGCAGCCTGATCTGAATCAGGCATCCTGCCTCTAGGTAGATGCAATAAATAATTTTTTCGAATAAAGTATTATCATGTAGGGTTCTAGAAATAATGCTTGGGTGACTTTCAGGGTTTCGTGAGTCAGCATATGGCTGACACCGGATAACTAAATTGGTTACTAACATCACCTAATTCATGCTCCTAAATAGCCCTTGTCAAATAAGAAAGTGAATAACACGTCTATTTAGAACATCTATTTAGAGATTTTCATCTGATTTGATTCCAGTCAAACGCCAGTTGCTTGCTGGTATTTTCGTGCACTACGCCTTCTGAAAAAAGGGTGTAGCTTGCAGGAAGTTAACTTGCTCTGGTTCGGTTATCCCTACCAGCAGGGGGCGAAATTTCCACATTTACAAAAATGTAAAATTTCTCTTAAATTTTTGACTGAGCTTCACTTTCTGATACAATCTGCGCCCCAGCCGTAACTTGTCTGAACGCACCACTTTATATATTCAGGAGTTGTGCTTCTACGAATGTTTAGATTTCAGGAGGTCTATTATGCGGATTGCCCAGATTGCCCCATTATGGGAGCGTGTTCCGCCTCCAGCCTACGGCGGTATCGAACTAGTTGTCGGGCTTCTTACCGATGAACTCGCTCGACGAGGGCATGATGTAACGCTGTTCGCATCGGGAGATTCCATCACCCTTGCTAAGCTTGAATCTGTGCATCCTCAAGCAATTCGATTAGATCCGACGGTTAAGGATTACGGTATCTACGAGATGTTGCAGCTCAGCAAAGTATACGAGCGAGCCGATGAGTTTGACATTATCCATTCCCATGTAGGGCACAGTGCCATCCCCTACGCAAACTTGGTTAGCACGCCAACGATTCATACCTTGCATGGGGTTTTTAATCCGGATAACGAGAAGTTGTATACTCGGGCTAAACAGCAGTCGTTTGTCAGTATTTCGGATGCTCAGCGGCAGCCACATCTAGGGTTGAACTATGCCGCAACGGTTTATAACGGGATTGATCCGTCTACCTATCAGTTTTATTCCCAACCGAGCCATCCTCCTTACCTGGCCTTTCTGGGACGGCTTTCTCCAGAGAAGGGGCCGCATCTGGCGATCGAAATCGCTAAACGCTCCGGTTGGCGTTTAAAAATGGCTGGAAAAATTGATCCGGTTGATCGGGAATATTTTGCTCGGGAATTGAAGCCCCATATTGATGGGCAACAGATTGAATATCTGGGTGAAGCAAACCATGCCCAAAAAAGCGTGCTGATGGGGAACGCGGTTGCAACGCTATTTCCGATTACCTGGGAGGAGCCGTTTGGTTTGGTGATCACGGAGTCAATGGCGGCTGGCACCCCCGTGATTGCAATGACCTTGGGTTCAACCTCTGAATTGATAGTCCACGGCAAAACCGGATTCCTCTGCCATAACGTGGATGAGTGTGTAGCAGCGATCGTTAAAGTGGCTGAAATCGATCGGCAAGCCTGTCGATCCCACGTCATCCAAAACTTTAGCTACCAACGCATGACTGATTGCTATGAAGCGGCTTATCGACAAGTTCTCGTAAACCGACTTACCCAGAGTCCTTACGGGAACAAATTAGTTGTCTCAGTGAGTAACCACGTCTAGTTACCAGGTGGAACTATTTGGCTCCACCTTTTTTGTGAGGTAAAACCATGACAAACGACAGCTCAAAATCAATTGTTCCAGTCACTCATCCAACGTCACCCTATGTTTCTCCCCGTGGAACCGCCCCTAATCGACAGGCGATTGCCCTGATTTCGGATTATGCCGACCCAGCAGCGGACATTGGCAAAGAGGAGGCAGGCGGACAAAATGTCTATGTTCGTCAAGTGGGTGAGGCCCTGGCAAAATTGGGCTGGCAGGTGGATATGTTTACCCGCAAGGCACGACCCGATGATGCCAAAATCGTACAGCATTCACCCCACTGCCGCACGATTCGGCTGACCGCGGGACCTGAGGAATTTATTCCCCGGGAGCAATTATTTAACTTCATGCCAGAGTTCGTGGAAGCTTTCCAAAAGTTCCACAGTAAGGAAGGAACCAACTATCCGCTGATTCATACCAATTACTGGATGTCTGCCTGGGTGGGTTTGCGCTTGAAGGAAGAAAGCAACATTCAACTGGTTCACACCTATCATTCCTTGGGCGCTGTGAAATATCAGACAGTGCAGCAACGGCCTGCGATCGCCAATACTCGCCTAGCGGTTGAACAGCAAATACTGGAACAAGCGAACTGTGTGGTTGCCACCAGTCCCCAGGAAGAAGAAATGCTTCGCACCCTGGTTTCCCAGCAGGGTTGTATTGAGGTTGTTCCCTGCGGTACCGATATTAACAATTTCCACGCTATTCCTAAGGTTGAAGCCAGGGCTAAGTTGGGGCTGAAGCTGAACGAAGTGATCGTGCTTTATGTCGGGCGGTTTGACCCACGCAAAGGAATTGATACGCTGGTGCGCGCCTGTGCCCAGTTGAAGCAGGGAATGGAAAACAGGAGACAGGAGACCAATGGTCCTTCCCAAAACCTCACACCCCCTGTGTCCTATCCTTCCAAGTTGCGCCTGGTAATTGTCGGTGGCAGTGATCCGGACTTCGTTGATGCCCAGGAACGGGAGCGCATTGAGCAAATTGTGCGGGATTCGGGGCTGGCTGAGCAGACCTCATTTGTCGGGCAGGTCGGACACGACCTCCTACCGCTTTACTATACGGCTGCGGATGTATGCGTAATTCCAAGCCATTATGAGCCTTTTGGTTTGGTAGCGATCGAGGCGATGGCCTGTGGAACTCCTGTCGTTGCTTCAGATGTGGGCGGTTTGAAGTTTTCTGTCATCCCCGAAGAAACCGGACTGCTGGTGTCACCCCAGGATGTCAGTGGATTTGCTCAGGCGATCGATCGGATCCTGTCAGACGAAATCTGGGCAAGAAAGCTGAGAAAGCAAGCCTCTCTGCGGGTGCAGCAAAACTTTAGTTGGTCTGGAGTCGCTGCCCGTTTAAGCGATCTGTATCGTCGTTTACTGGCTCAGTCCATTTCCAGCGAATTGCTGACGGAACAGCCATCCAGCCTAGCGGAAGTTGCCAGTCCCTATGTCGCAAGTACAAAGGCAGTTTCCGCATAAAGTCAGGAGCTACAATGCTCCCAGGTGAATTGGGCGATCCTGGGTGAATTGGGAAAGGAATTCTTCTGATGAAAAGGTACTTTCCCAATCCCCTTCCTTCACCAGTGAACAGGGACCGCTATATCCGCCCTTAGAAAGGGATAGAGATCGAATTAATTCGATCTCCATCCCTTTAAACAATAATTATTGCCCCATCTAACTCCGTAGCTCGCGGCACCTCCTTGGCAAGTAGAATTCGGCAGGAGGCTGTTTTGTCGCATTCTTCAATTAGATTGGGATCACTCAGTACCTTGCTTGAAATGAGTGCTAAAATTGCTTCCACTCCAGAAGTGTCCCTGCCAATCATCATGAGTAGCGGATTTGAATCTACTGCCCAAGCGCTATTAACTCAACTGGCTCAGGCGACTGCTGAGTTAGGCCGGTCTTCCAACTATCAAAATGAGAAGCTTGATATTTTAACCGATCAGGTTGGCAGGTTTACCGAAGGACTAACTGAACTGAAGCTAATGATTCGAGAGCAATCTGAAATGGTAAAACAGCAAGCTGAATCTACCAAACAGCAAGCTGAATCCATGAAACAGCTCACTGAATCTACCAAACAGCAGGCTGAAACGGTGAAGCAACAAGCTGAATCAATCAGGCAGCAGTCTGATACAGCTAGACAGCAAGCTGATGCAGCCCGGATTCAAGCTGAGAACTTTTCGCGAATGATTGGGTTGTTGGAGAAGAGATAGGGGATGGTTGAGGCGATCGCCCCTTACCCATCCGATTTGCTACGTCGGTAAACCTGCTCTAACCAGCCGCGCCCCGCTTCAGGATCATCCTCTAAACGGCTGTAAACCCAAGCTTGCCAGCTAAAATTATACCAATAGCTAAAATCTCCCGACTGCGCGTGCGCTTGCCTGGGCTGATTGAGCAGTTTGGAATTTTGAGTCAATGGAGCGATCGCCCCATTCCAACGAGTTTGTAGTTCCTGCCATGCCATCTGGACTTTCCCTATCACTCCTGAGGAATAAGGCGCTTTCAAATTTGCTTCATGGTGTAATAGCTGTTCAAGTTGCTGGCGAATTTGCCAATCATTATTTTTATGCAAAATCTTCAGCTCCTTCAAAAAATCTGTCAAATAAGATACGTTCCTGTTTCTTAAGCATAAATGCCTGAATATTCCCGTAACATCCCCTAATCGAATGACTTCTGCACCACTTCATGCCAGTTTTGTCGTAGAACACATCGTCCCTAGAGGCAAGGGACTGGCGTTTAGGCTTTGGCACGCCAGATTAACCTGGTCTGCAAGACAGGGTG
>JBAUTA010000295.1:0-2629 GCA_049581985.1 Kovacikia sp. | reverse complement strand
ATGAAGGGGGGCATCATGGATCCGGGTTTGGCTCCGAAAACCCAGGAATTTCTCTCCGTCATCGACCTACAAGCCATGGATGTGATTGGCTGGGATCTGGTGGCCAATTCCAGCACACTGAAGATCGATCTGTCTGCTCTGACCGGACAGGCGCAACAGGCACTAGCGGGACGGCTCGGTCAAACCGTAACCTGGCTCAATGCCAATGCCACCACGGCGGCTACCAGACTGTCCCAGGATCGCTCGCAGGACATCGTCAAAATGGTGCAAAACAGCCAGATTTACAACTGGGGCACCACCAAGCTCAATCCTTTCCGCCAGGTCATCGATATGATGAGTCGGCAGGAAGTTTACAGCAGTTTTCAAACCATTGAAACCATGTGTTCCTGCACCCTGTGCAAGCAATCGGCACAGACCAGCCTATCGGATGCACTTGGCTCGTCCGCCCTCAAGACAAACGGCTGGCTGGGTGGAAAATTAGGCAATCTTAGCCAAAACGGCCCCAGTGAAACCATAGACCCATCCGCTGCCCGGTTGATTCGTCAGTTTGTCCACGCGATCGCCCTCAACCCACCCCAACTGGAGCAAGTAGATGCTCAACCCACCCCCGCTTCTACCGCTGAGTTCGTGATGTTCTCAGGGACTCAGCTTACAGGTACAGAGTCCAAATCGGCTTTATTCCGGGGTGGCCAACTCCCCCTCGGTCAGACGCAGCGGTATTTTCTAGGCGCCTCCGCCCGCCGCCCCGAGGCTTCCGCCCCACGCTCAGATACCGCCGATGGGTTTGACCTGTCCCTTGACGCCCTTGCGTCATTCAAGCCTGGCTAAACGGCGCACAGTTGCCCGGGTTCCAGACTCCTGACTCCTAATTCTGACCCCTGAATATCTGAGTCAATACAACCTGGCTTGGCCTTCCCTAAACGACTGAATCATAAAACGCCCGTACAGCGGAGCACCAACTACATATGCGCTTACCAAATCGTTCGTTCGCCGCTCTTTGTCTAATCCTTTTCCTGGGGAGTGTGCTTCTGCCAGCTCGAGAAGGCATTCCTGGTCGTCGAGTCGGAGGTGGCACACGAATCTCCTCTCCGGTTGGGCTGCCTAACGAGTTGTCGTCTCTTTGAGGCCCTCGCCCTGTTTTGTGTAGCTTATGACTAGGGTTGCAAACCATAAATTTCGCACCCTGGGGGAGTGGGGGCTTCGTCCCCAAAAGGGAGTTTCCCCCCTCCAAAACTTTCGTTCTGGTCTACTAGTAGAGCAAACAGAAAATTATGAAACGTAGTGCGGGCATCTTGCCCGCGTCGTGAGCGAGACGCTCACACTACGGTGTTGCAAAACTTTTGTTTCGGTCTACCAGTAGTGATGGCGGAAATACGCCTACCGTTTGTAGAGCAGGCTTCTAGCCTGCGCGGGCAAGATGCCCGCTCTACGGCAGCTAAACTTGCGCCGCACTCTACTAGTAGTCTGCCAGGCAAATTTTGAGGCGTGAGCATTCCTCAAAACCCTCTTTAAAGGGGCTCTTCCAGATTTGGGGAATCCAGCAACGTTTTTTTGACGGATTACTCGATCGTAAACCTTGGTTTTAAAGCAGGAAAAATCTCTTGCTACCAATAATTTATTGAAAATTGGTTGAAGTTCTTTTTCCATAGGGAACTATAAGGTTCCTCCTCTTCCTTTTAGGTGATCCACGTGAGACAAAATCAAAGCGGGCTCTCCAACGTCATGAATAAACGGAAACGATTAGGGGTGGCAGATGCCTGCAACTTACTACTATTTCCCTTAATTGTTGGAGTAGTGGTTAATATTTCACCCCAAGCTTCTGGCCAAATTGTCCCGGATAATACACTCCCGATAAATTCCAGCGTTCCACCTGGATGTACGGCCTGTACAATTACGGGCGGGACCATCAGAAACAGTAATTGGTTCCACAGCTTCAGCCAATTTTCCGTACCGACGGGAGGCGAGGCCTTTTTTAACAACGTCAATCCGACGATTCAAAATATCATTACCAGGGTTACGGGCGGTTCAATTTCCAGAATTGATGGGATGCTCCGTGCCAATGGAACGGCCAACCTCTTTTTGATTAATCCCAGTGGAATTGTTTTTGGTCCCAATGCCCAACTGAATCTTGGCGGCTCGTTTATTGCCAGTACGGCTAATAGCCTCAAGTTTTCCGATGGCACCGAATTCAGTGCGGTTAATCCCTCAGCCTCGCCCTTGCTGACCATGAGCACTCCTCTGGGGTTGCAGTATGGTTCAAATCCTGGGTCGATCGAAGTCCAGGGGCCGGGAAATTTCTTGTTTGTGAATGCTCCTCCATTCCAGATTGTGCGGGATTTTAGACCACCGGGGTTGCAGGTGCAACCAGGACAAACCCTGGCTTTGGTAGGAGGTGATCTGCTTTTACAGGGTGGAAACCTGACCGCCGAAGGGGGCAGAGTGGAACTGGGAAGCGTGGCTGGAGGCACTGTCATGTTGACACCGACCAACCCAGGCTGGGCCTTGAGCTATCAAGGTATTCAAAGTTTCAAGAATATTAATTTAACTCAAGCAGCCTCAGTGGATACGAGCGGTAATAGCGGAGGCATCATTCAGGTACAGGGACGCAATGTTAGTCTAACGGATGGTT
>JBAUTA010000294.1:0-2369 GCA_049581985.1 Kovacikia sp. | reverse complement strand
CCAAAATGGTCGGCACAAGCAAGCCATGTCGCACCAGAAAACACGTTCTTGGCCGAGACAACAAAGCGGTGGCCAGTGGCGGTGATACAGCATAGTAGGCGTGAGTGAAGGCGCGACCTAATGCATGGAGCATTAGTACGCGGTCGCGAAAGGCGCGCAGGTAGATGACCTCAGGCGCGTCAGTCGAGCCGAAACATGCGGTGGCAATGAAACAGCCTTTGTGACTTTCAACTTCCTTTTTGATCTCAACCAGCAAATCGGATGGAGCGATCCAACCAAGAAACGGACCGACTTCACGCCACCCCTTTGGTACCCCGGCGCGTAAGATATTACTGTCCTGCGCCTCAGCGGCCTGTTGCGTCGGACCGTGGTAGAACTCGACGTAGTTGACCATTCTGGCAACCTGACCCGCAGGATCCGGCTGTTCCCATTCCTCTAGCGAGACGACACACACGATCCAGTCATTTGGAAATTGGCTCCGCCATTGCTCAAGCTTGGACCACTGACTGAGCATCCGTCTCGCTACTGCATTCTGAATAACCTTGTCTTGCAGCGCGCTCATGGCCTCCGGAAGAATCTGTGCCAGACCCTCTCCGATCTCGACCGCTCTTGTAGGGGTTGCACTGTGCATCTCCGCTGGTGGGCGGGTTGGTCCTTCGTGATAAATGACCCTGCCGGAAGTTTGAAAATCTGTGTTCTTTGCCCTCTGTGTGCTGGCTTTAGATTGGGTTGAAACTGGAGGTTCGGTCAGCGACGGTTCTTGAGTTTTCGGGGAAGGCGCTTTGGAACGTGTTATCGGCGGCTCTTTTGCAGCCGTTGGGGCGGGTTCGGAAGTCGCTTGAGTGTTTGTTGTTTTGGGCGCGCCTTCACTAGCAGGCGGCAAATCTGTAGTTCCAGGTTCGCGAAACTCCACCCCCAGTTTTTGCAGCGATGTACTGACACCCTTTACCTGCCCGCCCTCGCCCGTGACAATGAGCTTGGTGTTTTTGGGAAGTTGCTTCCCTGCCGCCACCGCATCCCGCATCTGCTTCAGAAGCTGGAGAATGCGCGGTTGGTTCGGCATATCCTTCATGCCCTCAACCTTGTTCACAAGTATATCCAGGTTTTTCTGCAAGTTTTTGGTGATCGCGGTAGCGCTGCGGGCGGTCTCTGCCTTGAGCGATTTGTTGTCGATCAAGTGAAGCTCATCGGCTTTGGCATTATAAGCCACGCCATCAAATCCAGGAGTGGTAACGCCGTGGCCAGCGGAGCCGCCTGGACCTTCGACCAATATCCAACCTTTCTCCTGGCTGTACCCGAATCCCATGGACTGCTCTCCCGCATACCCCCGTGCATGACGGGGATCCATAGGTTGGCGCGCGATCTTGACGGATGTTGCGCCGCAGATCGTAATTTGAATTTGGCGATTATTGACTGCGGAAGCCGTTGCGTCGGCACCTCGCTCTAATCCCCCGTCAAGAAGGCTCCGATACATACTGCTGGGACTTTACTGCACCACATGCGTTAACTCATGAGCTAACAATCGCCGCCCATCGCTTATCCCTGGGACGAACCGACCTACACCGAACACGATATTGTGTCCCACCGTATAGGCATGGGCATTCACATCCCGCGCCGATTGCTCGGCAGCCGTGCCGGTATGCATCCGCACATGGGAAAAGTCGTAACCGAAGCGCTGCTCCATAAAGGCGCGAGTCACTGGATCGAGGGGTTGTCCGGGGGAAGATAATGCTTCATGAACGCTGGAGGGCGCTTCAGAAGAGGCTGGGGTTAAAGCTGGTGCAGCCGTTTGATTGCCTGTAGCTTTTGTCTGCATGACATCCTCTGCTGCTACTTCAGGCGAAACTTGCCGCTGAACTAAAGGAGTGATTTGATTAGCAATTTGCCTCTGAACCATCCCCTCTTCTTCGTCTTCCTCCAGATCCATCTGGCGTTGGATCGCTGGTTCTGGTATCCGCATTACCTGGTCAGCAACGCGATCGGCTTCCAGTTCCAGGGGATCGTTACTGGCCCCAATCATCAGCTTCCGCTGTAAGCTACCCTGCTTCTTCGCACAACTGGTGCACTCTCCACCCGCGATCGTATGTTGCCCACAGGACTCACACTTCCGCTGCAAGATGCCAGAGCGATCGCGATTCAATCCATTGGCTGAAGTTGTTTTAGTTGGGATGGTTGATAGGGTTCTCATCCAGTTCTCCCGGTTTTAAGTTAAGGATTGGGCGATCGCTCATAACCCGACTCCTGTCGGTGCTTGCCAGCGAAACTCCGCCTCATTAATGGGGCGTTCAATCTTGTCCAATTCAGTGCGGACACTGGCTAATATGAGCGGCATTGTGACAGAACTGCCTGCTTTAGCGGCTAAAAACGTG
>JBAUTA010000293.1:0-4252 GCA_049581985.1 Kovacikia sp. | reverse complement strand
ACCGATAGGTAGTAAGCCACTCCATAGGTAAGCTTGCCATCGATAATATAGGGGCTTCCCGCCATGACATAGGACCAGAAGTAACGAAACCGCCCCCTTCCTTGAATGGACCCGCTGTCAACATACCAAACATCATTTTGTTTGTCAGTCATAACGGCGACCCACCCCTTCTTTGCAGGAGCCGCACTGGCAAAGGTTTTCAGTGATGAGATGGCAAGACTTGACCCCACTAAAGTAGCAGTCAGGCCGATCGCCCAGCAAAATTTTTGTAGAGTACTCGTCATGGTAGATTCCAATAGCAGCATTCTCTATGTCTAATTCTTCCCAAAATTTCTCTGCCGATTTCAAATCAGGTGAAATCCAGGTCAATGATTCTGTAATCATGCAGCGCTGCCTGGAGTTAGCAAAACGTGCCCTCGGACAAACGGCTCCCAATCCACTGGTGGGGGCCGTTATTGTTCAGAATGGTGAAATTGTCGGAGAAGGATTTCATCCCGCAGCAGGACAACCCCATGCCGAGGTTTTTGCGCTCAAACAGGCGGGCAACCAGGCGCACGGTGCCACGCTGTATGTCAATCTTGAACCGTGCAACCATTACGGGCGCACCCCTCCCTGTTCAGAGGCGATCGTGGCAGCTGGCTTGAAAAAGGTTGTCGTCGGCATGGTAGACCCGGATCCAAGGGTTTCTGGCGGTGGCATTGCCCGATTACGTCAGGCCGGAATTGAAGTGGTGGTCGGTGTGGAAGAAACTGCCTGCCGGGAACTAAACGAAGCCTTCATATACCGGGTTTTGTATCACCGTCCATTTGGCATTCTTAAATACGCCATGACCTTGGATGGCAAGATTGCTGCCACTACAGGTCATAGTGCCTGGGTTACCAGTCCCGCTGCCCGTGCTGAGGTTCATCAACTGCGGGTGGGGTGTGATGCGATCGTCGTTGGGGGTAACACCGTCCGGCGCGACAATCCACTTTTGACCAGCCGCCAGGAAAGCCATACTCCCCTCCGGATAGTCATGAGTCGATCGCTCGATCTTCCTGTCGATAGTCATCTTTGGGATGTCTCAATTGCCCCCACGCTTGTCGCAACAGAACCCGGTGTACGGCCAGAATTTCAGAAAATGCTGATAAAGCGAGGGGTGGAAGTGGTGGAGCTAACCCCCCTTACCCCTTCCACGTTGATGGGGCAGCTATACGATCGCGGTTTTCTCAGGGTCCTCTGGGAGTGCGGGGGAACGTTGGCCGCCCAGGCGATCACCGATGGCTCCATTCAGAAAGTACTCGCCTTTATTGCGCCCAAAATCATTGGTGGCAGCATGGCTCCCTCCCCCATTGGGGATTTAGGATTAACCGCGATGACCGATGCCCTCATCTTGGAGCAAGTATGCTGGCGATCGGTTGGTCCCGATCTTCTGGTAGAAGGATATCTGGGGAAGAAGTGAAGGGCGAGGGATGGGGAGAGCGTCAGTCAATGCCCGCAAGGGCTAGCTGGCGATGCCTAACTTCTAGCACCTGAAGCAAGTTCAGTTTTGTGGATCTAGTAATTTCTCCCTTTATGATGGTTGAAATTACTTAAATAGCTGTTATATTCGCGCTAGTAGGGCTTGCATCAGGCGCTTCAATTCCTGGTAGACCAAAACAAAAGTTTTGGAGGGAGTAAAGGAGGGAAAGCCCCCTTCTGGCGGCGAAGTCCCCCCTACCCAAGGGTGCAAAATTGATGATTTGCAACACTAGCTATCGGCACGTTTTTTTCCTTCATTCTTTTTTTCCTCCATGCATGCTCGAAATCAAGCTCTTGAGTTTGTTCATTGGCAGCCTCGGTACCCAAGCGATCGCCGTCAGTGGTTGGTTAAGATGGCAACAGATGGTTTTAGAACGGCAGCGTGAGGAGGAGGAAGAGATTTTGACACCCTACGAATCAAAAGAAACCTATTCTCTGGTAGATTCCTCCCCTTCCAATGGCTTTACCGGTGCTCCTAAGGATCTTCGCTTGACAGGTTGGGAGTTCAAAATTGTGCGGGCGAACCAGGATGTATTTCGCAATCCCGCTGTATTCCTGCAACTCTGTGACGAGGAAGGGCAGGCAGGTTGGATATTGCTCGAAAAACTGGACGATCGCCGGGTTCGATTCAAACGTCCCCTGGCGCTGAGAGACATCATCAAGCCAGAGTTCTTACCCCACGATCCCTATCGCACCCATTACGGTTCCTTCTCAAACGGGACAACTATTCTGGTGGCGATCGCCTTCCTAATTGCTGTCCTTTTACCTGCGTACCTGGGCTATGCCCTGGTATCTGCTACCCTATCAAATCTCCATTCTGCTCCTGTTTCAGAGTCTCCTCAACCGTCGCCTTCTCCCTCTTTGTCCGAACCCTCGTCGAGTCCTACGCCCTAGGGGACTAATAGGGGGTGTGCTTTCTGATTTCTCCCCCACTTACCGTGTATCCGTCTTCCAGTAGCTTTGATGCACGGTAATCGCTTCTTCTTCCAGGATGGGACCAATGACTTCTGTGGCAGGTTGTGCATAGGAGAAAACCATGCGGCAGGGAATATCGATCGCTTCCCCGGCATATTCGGCAAACCTTTCTTGAGAACACCCGAACACAACCCGTCTAATACCTGCCCAATAGATTGCACCTGAGCACATGGCACAGGGTTCAGTGCTGGTGTAAAGCGTACAGCTTTGCAAGATCTCCGGGCCAAAGGTTTGAGACGCCTGGCTTGCCAGATTTGCCTCCGCATGGCGAGTTTTGTCCCCATGGGTATGAATTGTATTCTCGGCGGTTAATAAAATTTCCCCGTCTTTAACAAGACACGCTCCAAAAGGTTGGTTTCCTTTATTTACTGCCTGCTGAGCTAATTCAATGCTTTTGCGAATGAAGGGGTCATGCATGAAGGATGCTGGATCTTGGATTGAAACCACTTTTAGCGTTTGAATAGGAATTAGAAAAGGATGATTATAGCCCTTTTCAAGGGTGTGAGGTGCAGTGAGGGTGCTTCGCGTCCCACTGTACCTCATATTTCTGTACTTCACCCAAGTGCAAACCCCTATACAAAGTTGCCAAGGGCGGTGTCTGGAAGGGGGCGCGCTATCACTCCTGTCGGCAACAAGAACGGGAGCGACTCAATGAGGCTCACCGCATTTACCTTGAAGGGCTGCCCGTAAGCATGAAGACAATAACCTGAACCCCTGAAGCCGTCCAGAAGGTTCAGGGGTTGCTCTGGTTATCTGTTGGGGTATTTGTTGGGGAATGTGCTGGTGCTTGTCCTATTGCTGCCTGGTGGGGGAGGAGAAGACCATCCGGATAAGGCCCAACAGAGGTCTTGGGCTGTGGGACGAGGGGGGCAGACGAGCAGGGTTCCGGGCATGATGCGATCGCAGATCTCGCCTTAGATTATGGCGATCCTATTTGGATTGTGAAGGCACTTTCGCCTCAGGGAAAGGCTTTCACAACTCCCTCTGTTCATAAGCAATTTAGACTAGCTATAGTATTACTCTATTAGGTGAAAAATTTAGGCAAAAAAAATTTCGGAGTCTGACAGGTCGTTAGGAGGGCAGACAATAGGTATGCGCGGGGAACGGCAAGACGATCGTGGTCTTTGCCTGTGCTGTCAAATCGCAATCAGTTCCAGGTTGAAATGTCCCATTAAATTACCAAGGGGTGATATATGGTTGAACCGAACAACAGAGATAGGACACAAGAATCTTCTAATTTCCTGAACCGGTTATTTGAAGGATTTTCCAGGTTCCTGAATAGCTGGATCAAACCCATTGTTCGATTTCTGATCTATTTGCGGGTTCCTTTAGCAATTGCCCTCGCAAGCTTTTGGGTGTTTTCCCAGGTAGATCAGGCGATCGAGATCTATCGAGCAATTGCTTCTTCAAAAAATGAATTTGAAGCATTAGGGTCTACATTTTTTGTGGGTATTCTCACCATTTTCATCTGGTATACTTCTCGCCTCCTAGAGGTACGTTACCAAGATCGAGATCCAGATTTTTACGATGCTGCATTAAAAAAATATCGGCTCGATATCGAAATCGCCAAGTTGTTTGGGGAGAAAACCCCCAGCATTTACAAAACCATCCCTCGTTTTTTAGGGGTTATTCCTCTTCTTGGTCTGTGTTTAGGAATTTATTTCGCCCATTCCTCTTTAATAAATGACAAGGCTACATTTTTGTGGATATGGTTGGGTTTATCATCGGTTTTCGTTGGGTTGATTTACTACTCATTCGTCAAACGAGTCGTTTTCTT
>JBAUTA010000292.1:0-4926 GCA_049581985.1 Kovacikia sp. | reverse complement strand
ATCCTGATCCGGCAGGGCAATATCCTTATCCAGGTTTACCATCCGGCACTTGTCCATGATGGTACTGGTGATCGGAATCCCTCGGCCCGTATCCTTCAAGGTCTGGTATGAGGCAATCAGTTCGCTCAGTTCCTTCAGCCCCTTATACAACCCGGCATTTTCGGCGGGGGGAGTCAGGTAGCTGATGGTTTCGGCGTAGGAGCGTCGTTTGGCGATCGTCGCCTCACTGGGATTGTTTGCCGCATAGTAGTAGAGGTTGGGAATGGTGCCAATCAGACTATCGGGGAAGCATTCCTCGGACATACCAATTTGCTTGCCGGGCATAAACTCCAGCGAACCGTGGGTGCCAAAGTGAAGGACAGCATCCGCTTTCCAGACCTTTTCCAGATAGGTGTAGTAGGCGGCAAACCCATGGTGGGGACTGGCAGAACGGGAGAACAACAGCCGCATTGGATCGCCTTCGTAGCCAAAGGTGGGTTGAATGCCAATAAAGATATTGCCAAACTCCTTGCCATAGACCAGCAGGTTTTGACCATCCGTATTCAGATGCCCTGGCGGTTCTCCCCAGGAGGGGATCAGCCGTTCATAGTAGGGGGTCAGTTCTTCATATTCGGGCACCGACATCCGGTAAGCGACATTCAGTTCTGGGCTGTTGTACTGCGCCTGGGCATTGTGCAGAACTTCTAGCATTAACGCTTCCGGGGTATCCGGCAAATTCTGAACGTCATAACCGTTGTACTTAAGGGATTCCATTACCTTATAGATGGAGCCAAACACATCCAGATAGGCGGCAGTGCCAACATTCCCCTTGTCGGGGGGGAAGCTGAAAACCGTAATCGCAACCCGCTTACCGAGCTTGGGTTTGCGCCGCAGGTTGGCCCACTTCATGGCCCGCTGTGCCACCGCTTCCACCCGATCCTGCAGGGCGATCGCTTTGCCAGTGGTGCCATCCCGTCCCGATAGGATAATCGGCTCAATCCCCCCATCCAACTCCGGCAGGGCAATTTGCAATGCCACCTGAATCGGATGCAGCCCCAGATCGCTGTCCTGCCACTCTTCCGTCGTTTGGAAGACCAGCGGTAGCGCCACCATGTAGGGACGGTTTAAGCGCTGCAGCGACTCGATCGCCTTGGGATGGTCCTGCCGGGCCGGACCACCCACCAGGGCAAACCCGGTGAGGGAAACGACAACATCGACAAGGGGGGTAGGGGGTGGGGTGTTCGACGTGGGCTTACCGATCCCCGGATCGTAGAAGAACGCATCAACGGGCTTGGAGAAATCCAACCCGCCTGCAAAAACCGGGATCACCCGTGCCCCCATGCTTTCGAGTTCCTGAATCATGGAGACGTAGTGGGCATCGTCGCCGGTGACAAGGTGCGATCGCTGCAACACCAACCCCACGGTCGGCACCAGGGGATCTCGCAGATCCTCAGGAATGTCTCCGCGGGAACTAAACCAATTGAGATATTCCTTGATGTCCTCGTACATGCAGGGAGCGAGGGGATGCCAGATCCCAATGTCGGGATAGGTCACCGGATCACGGTACTGAAAGGACGAAACACCATTTGTTTCGATCCCTTTGAAGACATACCTATCCGTCAACATCAGCAGGAAGTTTTCCAGATTGTCCTGGGAACCGCCCAGCCAATATTGGAAGCTCAACATAAAGTTGCGGGCATCCTGCGCCTTGTCCAGCGGCAGGTATTTGAGCACCTGGGGCAGGGTTCGTAGCAACTTCAGCATGGCATCCTGAAAACCTGCGCCAGATTGCTCCTTGCGCTTTTTCATAAACTGGGAAATCACACTTTTGGATTGCCCAATTTGTGCCAAAGAAAAACTGCCCATCTTGTTCAGGCGCATGACCTGAGGCATGGAGGGGAAGACAACAGAGACATCCAGCCGATCGCGGTGCGGCTCCACCGCTGCAACGACCTTATCGGCCAGGTCTTCCAGAAAAATCAGGGATGCGATGAAGATATTTGCCTGAGCCACATCCCGTTTGAAGTCTTCATAGTTTTGGGGATCGCGGAGTTCCTCAATCAAGTAACCACTAATTTCAACAGCCAAATTTGGGTGACTCTGATTAATCGAGCGCACCGCTGCTGAAAGGGAACTTTGGTACTGAGGCTCTAGCACGACATAGACCACTCTAATCAGAGAACGTCCATTCAAGGCATCAGGCGCGACGTGTCTGATCGTGGGCTTGACGTGTGTGAACATGCGGGTTTTACTCCTACTCTCTAAATCGGCGGGATAGCTTCATTGGTCATTGGCTATTAGTCATTAGTCGGGAGCATTAGTATGGGGAAATCAGCGACCGACAAATGACCAGGGAAGCATGACGAAAGGAAAATGGCTAAATGCGGAAAGATACATACTTGCACATAAATGTTTGTACCAGAAAAGCGTTACCAGATGAGGGTTTCAGGGTACATCTGACACAATTCGATAAAAACCTTGAGGGATTTTTTTACTAAAATTCACAATTTTCGGAGTATTTACTCCGTCCATATTTACAAATCGGCGATCCAGGCTCCTGGCAAGCCATCAGTCGTTTGAGCACTGCTTGTAGAGCAGAAATCCTATCCCTAATCAGCAATCCCCCATGTCGAATTTTGGCTTGTGGACTCCCCAGCAGACTGCTGATGGTTCCTTCACGCTGTTTTCAGAAGAATTTGGTGAAACCTTCCATAGCCGCGATGGAGCCAGGCAAGAAGCCTTTCAAAAATTTGCAAAAGTGACCGATCTGGTGCAGCGATCGCACCAGCCATCCTTAAAACTATTAGATGTCTGCTATGGATTGGGCTATAACACGGCGGCGGCCCTGGAAACCATCTGGGCAGTGAATCCAGACTGTTGGGTGGAAGTGGTTGGGCTAGAGCTCGATGAAACCGTGCTGCGGGCTGCGATCGTCCCTCCCTTCATCGATAGCTGGTCTTTACCGGTACAGCAGGCTCTAACAGCGATCGCCCACACCCATGCCTGCAAAACATCCTGCCTCCAAGCCACGCTTCTGATAGGTGACGCCCGGCAGACCATTCAACAGATCTGCCAATCAGGATTTCGCGCAGATGCGATTTTCTTTGACCCTTTTTCGCCTCGACGCTGTCCCCAGTTATGGACGGTGGAGTTTTTTACCCAGGTAGCCCATGGTTTAGCCCCGGCGGGAAAGTTGGCAACCTATTCCCGTTCTGCCTCCGTGCGATCGGCCTTGCTAGAGGCGGGGCTGTGCATTGGCACCATTCCTACAGCTCACCCCCATCTGCCCCATGAATGGTCCCAAGGAACTGTGGCAGCCTTTTCCTCCCATTGTTTGCATCCCCTCTCAGCGATGGAACAGGAGCATTTACAAACCCGTGCGGCTGTGCCCTATCGAGATCCTGAGTTGCGTGACCCCGCCTCCCTGATTTTGGAACGCCATCAGGAAGAACAACAGCGTTCTCAGATGGAATCCACTTCTAGCTGGAGAAGACGCTGGGGTGTGCGGTAGTGCCAATTTTGCCCTATTCTACAGATAGTTTTGGACGTATGTGATGAGACGTTGGCAGTTCTGGTGGCATGATCTGATGTTTGCTGCTCGACAAAACCCGCCTCAATTGGTGGAAGGAGTCATGCTAATCCTGGCAGCAGTCTTATGTGTTGCCTGGTTCCTGTTGCAGCGCTGGCAATATCTGGTTCTTTGTTTGAACTATATTGTGGGGGCGATCGCCGTTATCCTGGCCCGCGAGTTCGTCTCTCCCTCTCCCCACACTCACCAAATCCGTCTGACAGCCGTTTTTTCCCTGGTACTCCTGTTGTCCCTAACGGGATATTACTTCCAAAAAGTTTTACATTTTCCCAACATGCCGTTGTTGTAGGGTGGGTCAAGCCTGTTTTGAGCCTTGAAAGGGATTAACGGGAAAGGCGGACAACGCCCCCAGCCAGGGGTTCCACCGTTCGGCTCAGGGCTCACGACGAAAGCCCCTGCACCCGGTCCTAACCTGCAGAGCTAAGGCTGCTACGACTATCCCAATCAGGCTTTCAGAATCTTCAACAAAAAGCCTCCTGACTGACGGGCCAAGAGGCTTTTGAGTAAATTGAATGCCGCGGTGAAAATTGCTGATGCAATTGCAGAGAGTTACGCCTGACGGGAGTAGTACTCAACCACTAACAGTTCGTTAATTTGGAGAGCAACCCATTCCCGATCGATGATGCCGTTCACCTTACCCTGAAGTTTGTTCTTGTCAAATTCCAGGTGGTTGGGCAGGTTTGCCAGACCGGGATATTGAAGATTGGTTTCCACCAGCTTACGAGAACGATCGCTGTCTCTAATCCCAATCACATCACCGATACGGCACTGATAACTGGGAATATCAACCACACGACCATTGACCGTAATATGCCCATGGTTGACAACCTGACGGGCACCGGGGATCGTGGGAGCCATTCCCATACGGAAAATGGTATTGTCCAACCGCATTTCCAGCAGTTGTAACAGCGCTTGTCCGGTAGAACCAGCGGCACGACGGGCGCGGCGTACGTAGCGGAGCAATTGCCGCTCAGTTAAACCATAGTTAAACCGGAGTTTTTGCTTTTCTTCTAAACGAATGGCATATTCAGACCGTTTTTTGCGTTCCTGACCATGCTGACCGGGTGGATAAGCCCGACGGGGTGTTTTGCGGCTCAGACCGGGTAAATCTCCCAGACGACGCACAATCCGGAGGCGCGGACCTCTATATCGCGACATTGAACTTCCTCTATATTCCTCAGAAAATTTTAGCCAGAACTTCTAGTATAGGATCTGAAGGCTAAGTTGGGAATAGGGAGTCGGAAATGGGGAGTGGGGATTTGCAAATCGGCAGGGGGGAGGATTCCAAACTCGGTTTTAAGAAAGGCTTTCAGCTAAAAAACTGAGTTGATTGGTTGAGTTAAGTTTTAGCTTCTAGC
>JBAUTA010000291.1:0-6618 GCA_049581985.1 Kovacikia sp. | reverse complement strand
TCCCCAACCCATGCTGCGGAAAATGGTGCTGGGACTAAAACCAGATCACGCCAAAAAGCATCCTCCACCGTGGTTGAAGCCACTCAGAAGCCAAGACGCAGCCGTAAGCCTGTAGCTGATCAGGACGCTAATGGGGCCATCAGCATGGCCCAACCCACCCTGGAGTTGACGACAACAGAGAATGGAGCCACAGCCAAACCCCGATCGCGACGCCAGACTCCGGTTACTCTCTCTGAATCGATCGCAACCAACTCCAAAGGCAACGGTAAGGCTCCAGCCCGTGCAGGCAGAACTGCAAGCACCTCCCGCGCGGCTGCAATAACCACTACGCCAATCACTACGCCAATCACAGAATCTACCAATGGAGCAGCTTCCCCAAAATCCCGATCGCGTCGCAAGCCAGAGGCAGACCCTGGCGAAACAGCCGCACCAAAATCCCGCCAGACCCGTAAGACATCGACCAGTTCCGATGGCGTGATCTCCCCTGCGGCTCCTACTCCAGAGAGTGCCAATGGGAGCGCGGCACCTTTGAAATCGCGATCGGGGCGGAAATCCGTTGCTACACGCACCTCTGAACCTACGACAAGCCGTTCTCGCAGCCGTCGCAAACCCCCTTCTGCTCAAGCATCACCAGCGGCAGCGGAAACCACCCGGTCTCCAGCATCAGCGGCCCCAGAGAAGACACCTGCTGCCCCAGCAGCAGGTGCTAAAACTTCCCGCCGTAAGTCTTCAAGCGTTCGGTCTGCAAGTGTCCAGGGAGAACGCACAACCGCTCGTTCCTCCGCTGCAAAAACTTCCGCTGATCAGGCACCTCCCAAACGGTCATCGAGAAAAAAATCCGCAGACAGTTCTGGAAAATAGTTCTCCAAGGAACGATCTATTTCATAATCATCTCCGGGAAACCGCATCCCCTTGTGGGTGCGGTTAGTGTACCCAGCGTTCCAGGGTTGAACGTAGACTATTAGAGAGAGGTCATTACCGTTAGGAATTCGGCTGATAGATCCAGATCAGCATCATTTTGCTGCTTAAATAGAACGCCTGCCAGAAAGTAAATCTTTTGGGAATAGAATGCTTTGCGACTTTTCCGCAGCTCTGTGATTGCTTTTTTCACTTTGGGTTCACAACTGTAGTAACCAAACTTCAGCGGTGAAATCATGAAATCCACGATTTGATAGCCCTGGGCAATGGCATACTCAACCGTCTCAATCGGATTTGAGTAGGCCGAGATCATCAATAACGCATTCTCACAACCAACTGCTAGCAGCCGTTTGGTAATGGCTGCACCATCGGTTCCGCCATGCAAGGAAGGCATGTAAAGGTTTTCATCCGGTGCTGGCAAGTAAGGAGGATTGGCAATCAAATAATTTGCCTTCGCAGGGAAATGCTTAAAGAAGCATTGATTGTGGATGGTGTACTTATTTTTCAGGCCATATTGCTCAATTCTAGACTGGGCTAATTCACAGGCGGCTGGGTTTAGCTCATAGCCATCAATTGAGGCGTCGGATTGAGTTTTTAGTAAAGCGTTGATCACCGGGCTACCGTCTCCTGCCCCAAACTCGATGATGGAATCCGTATAGGTGCATTGGCTTAAAACCATTTTCTCCAAACATTGAGAATAAAATTGAGACTCTTCCGGGCAGAAGAAGACCTCGTTAGGCGAGTAGGATTTGGGTGAATAGGACTGGGGCGAAGAGGATTTGGGCAAAGAGGATGGGACAGACCTGGAAGAGGGGGTTGAATTTAATAGTGCTTCTTTCATGGGGGTAAGGGTAGGGATATAGGGGATAGGGGTTAGGGATTAGCAATCGATCGCGGGTGGAAAAGGAACGGAGAATTCAGGATTAGGAAGCGGTAAAAAAATGGCATGATGCTATGTCGCGCCAGCAGAACCTTGTCAGCAGTCGCCAAAAACGCTGATCGCAAGAGTATGCTCGTTTTTTTACAGCCTCCCAAAGCGACTGAATGGCACCCGCAGGAGAGCTACGGAAGGCTGAATCAACCAGTTTTCTCTGCCAGTTGCACCGCTTTAACAACGGCTGCGCCCGCGCGATCGCCCAGCCATTTCTCCTGGTCATAGCCCAACAGAAGTTCCCAGGCATCGTTTGGGTACTGGTCTACCAGGGGTAAGGCGACCTGTTGCAGCATCCACTGACCGTGCCGCTCATCTTCTCGGATGTGGAGTTCCCAATAGCCCATCGCCGTGTCTGACAGGTTGAGTCGTTCTGCGGCAAGCATGTAGTCGGTATAGATGGAAGGACCAGCAATCTCAAAGTAGGTCAGCCCACCGTTGTAGCGGAGGAAATGGCGCTTACGCTCTGTCAACAAAAAGTTGTGGTTAATAGACGCCAGAACTTCCCAGGGAACCAAATCAAAGTAAGCTTCTGGCTCGGTACTCAAATCCAGTTCCGCCATCATTTGAGCGAAAAAGGTAGAGTGTTTGCGGTTTAACCGTCCGTTCCCGTATTCCTCTAGCAGCACCCGGATCAAGGTTGCCTGCACTTCGTTACTAGCACCGCCCAAAATCCGTGACATCCGGCTGGCTTCCACCAATCCGTCCAGGGAGGCGATCGCCAACAGGTGCCTGTATCCTGCGAGGCTCATCTGTTCCCGCAAATAACGTTTATTTTCCGTAATTGGCGGATTCAAGTCCGCCTCTCCCCGTTCGCGGAGTGCCTGCCTGATATCTAGCTGTTGCAGGTGAGCGACGTCAATTTGGGCCAGTTCCCACGTTTGCCACCGATCTTCAATCCGATCGCGCACCCACTGCAAATATACCGATCGCTCATTTTTGTAATGCTGTAAATCGTCATACCAAAACAGGTTGAGCCGATTGATCCGGTAAAGGATGCGTTGTAGAAACAAGTGGTCTGCCGTTGTCTCATTCGCCCCAGGACACTCTCTATAGGCTCTATAGGCCGATTTTAAGGCCCCGGCAAGCGTTGCTTCAAAGCTACTCACTAATTCTGACTGAGCATTGACCTGATGATCTAAATTTTCAGTGGCTAGAAGGTGAGTAAACTGCCGCTCTGCTTCGCTGTAATCGGGAGGATGCGAATCCGTTGGTAATTCTTTTGATATCCCCAAGAATAAGCGATCGGGAGCAAAAGATAATGTCATAGTTCTATGCCTGAAGTCTTTTCTGAAAGTGTCTATAACATCCACCACGATAAGTTAACGGCCTGCATTGTCCGTCCATCTCCAGGCAGAATCGCTACCCAACCCATTGCACCCTGAGACTAATCCTGTTGTCTTGCTACTACCGCTTTGGGTTAATGACTAGGAGTTAGGCGCAACCAAACTCAAGATGGCTTTGGGGCGGAATTCCCCCGCAGGGGAACCTGCCCCCGACATTTCAGACTCTACAAGATCGACAGGGACAGCGGTATCATCCCATTTCTCTGCTGCTAAAGACCGGGGACAAGAAGCCCTGGGGCTACCTTCAAGCGGGGCGATAGTAGTTAGCCTAACTAATCGGGCTACGGCTATATAAGCGGTCAGGGCGTTGTGAAGGCTCTGTTAGCGATGTCCACACCAAGACAGATTTAATCATCTTTTAACAATCTAATAATATCGAGTCAGATACATAGATTTAACTTATGATGGAAAATCAGCTACTCGTGTCTCATTTATTACCGAGTATCAAAAGACTTCAGAACTCATGGGAAGAGTGAACCTTTTCATGGGCTTCTCTAGACTTTGATTGAAAGGTGCTTTTGGAAGTTTTAGTGTCTCAGAATACGTAAGTTTTTATTCCTGAAGAGTGTATGAATAATACAGTCCCCTGGATTGTTTTGGTCTGCCTCCCTCTAATTGAGTGCAGATTGAGTGTAACGAATTAACTTTCATAATTGCTAAGTTATGGTACAGTTCATTTTTAAGTAGTAGAAGTTTTTTACTTAATTAGTGCTTACCTGATTAGCGCTTATGCACTTAGTTTAGTTTTTGCATAGTTGCCAAAGATGAGCAATTCGTTTTGCTGTCAGAGCAATTCGTTTTGTTATCACCTAAATAGGTTGTCCGTCGTAATAGGGCGATAGCTCATACAACTTTCTGGATATCATTCTTCTAGCGATTACCGCCAAGCAGTTGAGTAAGCTGCCTTTTAGTTAAGAGTTGAGTATCCTGAAAAGCTTTTAGGCTAGCTCTTTGACAGCTGGTTATCTTTGTTGTGTTCCCATACTTTGTCAAGATTTGTTTGAGCAGAATGGAGCCTAACCGCAGAAGGTTGACAGAAACTCAAATCATTAGTTTCCCTACCAATAAGGGAATGGAAATTCACTCTCCTGAAAGATGTTCTGAGGGCAATTCTTGCTTATCCTGAAACCGTCTTAAGCTTCTAAAAAACCTGAGGATTGTCACAAACTCTCAGTTCTCAATGGAACTGACCGTCTTTTGTCAACGTTAGTTTAGAAACAAAACTCACAAAGCTATGGTGTTCTCAAACAGAAAACGCATTGCCCTAATCTCGGTACATGGTGATCCCGCAATCGAGATCGGTAAAGAGGAAGCCGGAGGACAAAATGTATACGTGCGTCATGTCGGAGAAGCGCTGGCGCAGCAGGGTTGGCAGGTTGATATGTTTACTCGTCGGGTAAGCCCTGAACAGCCTGCAATTGTTGAACATAGTCCGCATTGCCGAACCATTCGTTTAATTGCTGGGCCTCAAAAATTTATCCCCAGGGATGAGCTTTTTGAGTTTTTACCAGAATTTGTACAAGCATTTCTTGATTTCCAACAGCAGTTGGAAGCTCCCTATTCCCTGGTTCACACCAATTACTGGCTATCATCCTGGGTTGGCATGGAGTTAAGAAAGCGCCAATCCCTGAAGCAGGTGCACACCTATCATTCGTTGGGGGCAGTCAAATACAAGTCCATTCCAACCATCCCATTAATCGCTAAAACCCGCCTGTCAGTTGAAAAAATGCTCCTGGAGACTGCCGATCGCGTTGTTGCTACCAGTCCCCAAGAGAAGGAGCACATGCGATCTCTGGTTTCCCAAAATGGCAAGATTGATATTATTCCCTGCGGCACAAATGTCACCCACTTCGGCTCGGTGGAGCGGGAAGCAGCCCGGCAAGCACTCGGAATTTCCCCCGAAGAAAAGTTGGTTCTTTACGTTGGACGGTTTGATCCTCGCAAGGGGATTGAAACCTTGGTTCGGGCCGTGCGGCGCTCTGCTCTGTGGGAAACTGGCAAACTGAGGCTGTGTATTGGTGGTGGAAGCCGTCCGGGGCACAGCGATGGGCATGAGCGCGATCGCATTGAAGGAATTGTTGCCCAACTGGGAATGGAAAAGATGGTTAATTTCCCCGGACTGCTATCCCCGGAGGACTTACCTACCTATTATGCAGCTGCCGATGTGAGCGTTGTGCCAAGTCATTATGAGCCGTTCGGTTTGGTCACGATCGAAGCTATGGCCTGCGGCACCCCTGTCGTAGCCAGTGATGTGGGCGGGTTGCAGTTTACGGTTGTGCCAGAGGAGACCGGGTTGCTGGCTCCACCTAAGGACACGGCTGCATTTGCTGAGGCTATCGATCGCATCCTTGCCGATCCGGACTGGCGTAATCAGCTAGGCCAGGCGGCAAGAAAACGGGTTCAGTCCAAGTTCAGTTGGGACGGTGTCGCCGCCCAGTTAAGCCAGCTGTATACCCATCTGCTGGAACAACCGACGGTTGATAAGCCTGCGGTTTCGCTGTCTCAGGTTAGCGCTTAAATCATTGTTAAATCACTGCTGGATGAGTTATGGCTCTCGCCAGATTGGTTAGAACATAGGATTCGGGGAGTGGGGATGTTGCCCCCAGCCAGGGGTTCCACCCCTGCACCCCGTCCTAATCAATCTGGCTACGGCTATAAGTGACTGTTGACTGAGGATTGTTGGCTTTAAGACTGCGGACTTTGAAATTCGGCACCCATAATGAACGATGTGGCGTGAGCCCTAAAGTCAACAATCCGTTTCAGCCTCTGGTACAACAACAATTAAGCTTTGGAAGGGGGGAAGGGGTAGAACCCCTTCCCCATTGTGCAAAATTTAGGGTTTGCAACATTAGGAGTCTGTCAGGATAGATTTGAGGGGTCACTCAAATCTACAAAAACCATATCCTGGATTTTTTTGGGGTTTTTAACCCTTCAAAACAGTCTTGACAGACCCCTAGATTCCACGTGAGAGGGAAATCACGCCGCAACCAATGCGCCCACCTGCATTTCCCGTAGGTTGTCCAAAATCATCTTTCTTGGCATGGACAATCACCGCACGTTTCGCGATCGGATATTTACCTTTTGTCAGCTTCAGCCCCGGAACTGTTTGAGTCAGGGAGCCAGTTCCATTGGGAGCGATTAGAATATTTCCCAAATCTCCAGCATGGGCATTAGCAAAGCCATCCGTGATTAACCTGCCATGTTTGACGCCATCCGGGTTGAAATGTCCTCCCGCCGCATTTCCCACATCTGCACAACTGCCCTTTTCATGAATGTGGAAGCCATGCAAGCCGGATGGGGCGTTTTTAACGGTTGCCCGAATCAGCATTCCTTTGCCAGTTTCGGTAAACGTGATTTGCCCACTGAGGTTGGATTTTCCAGCAGGGTCACTCATTTTTACCTGCGCGGTTGATTGAGTAGTTG
>JBAUTA010000290.1:0-3034 GCA_049581985.1 Kovacikia sp. | reverse complement strand
GTCTCAGATGGCAGGCTCTCTCACGAGGAACAGGAACGTTTCAAGACCATCGCTTTCGCAAACAAAAAGATAATCCCAGCAGCAATACACTTGTACTCAACTCTTGTACTCGATAAAATCAACCGGGGAGAACTGGAGTATGAGTGGTAAGCGTTGGATAGATACGGCAGTCCTGACTGAGAAATCGCAACGAGGCTGTTACTGAAGAACGATATGAACTTATCAAAGTGCAAGATGCAAGTAAATCAACCACTGTGCCAACCGATGCGGACCTCCCTCCTCTCTCACTTACCTAGCCTACCCCGTCAGTGCTTGAAGCAGCTTGGGCTGGTGGGGGTGGGGTTTTTGTCTGTCCTGTTCACGACAGTACCCACTAAAGCCGCCGAAACGATTTCGTTTGTCTATAGTCCCTTTCAAACGTCGCTGTCAGTCCAATCGCTAGACGAATTTGCCAGAACTGGACGGGTGAAGCCCGATCTGGACTTCCTTTTCCGGCTGGCTCGGGTTAGCGAAGCAGCCAAAGCCGAACTTCGACAAGCTCTGGTCGAGCGAACTGCGATCGATCCTCTCCTGCCATCCCGTTTTTTTTACAGCGACGTGGGGGAAGATGTCCTTAATCATATGGGTCGTTACATCGCCATACCCCCAGGGCTGAACGGTAAGTCTGCCTTACGCTCAGCCCTCATTCTGTCTGCCCTCGACCCGCAAGGACTAACCCTGCTCAACTTTCTGCACAAGTATCCCACCAGGGTTGTCTGGATTGATGTCCGGGAGCTATTGGTATTGCCAAAAGTGATTAACCAGGTTGTCGGAGCAACCACCTATTTCACGAACCAGGTCAGGCAGGAAATGGCTCAGGAGTCTGCCAGCAGTACCCCGGTTAACTTCTCCCAACTCCCCGACCTGCGTCAGTCCGGCTCGTTTGGGGTGGAGCAACAGCGCTGGCAACTAACCGATGCCAGCCGCAACCGCCCTCTCTATGTGGATGTTTACCGTCCCCAACGCTGGCGCGAGGGCAAGACACCTGTGGTGATCTTCTCGCATGGGTTGGGGTCTAGACCAGAAGACTTTGCAGATCGGGCAAAACATCTGGCATCCTATGGCTATGTGGTGACTCTACCCCAGCATCCGGGCAGCGATTATCAGCAAGCCCAGAATCTAAAGCGAGGGCTGTCGCAGCAGGTATTTCTGACGAGTGAGTTCATCGATCGACCCCGCGATATCAGCTTTGTAATCGATGAGTTAGAGCGACGCAACGCGACTGAGTTTGAGGGTCGGCTCAATCTGCAATCGGTTGGGGTGTCCGGGCATTCCTTTGGAGGCTATACCGCCCTAGCGGTCGCAGGTGCCACGATTGATTTTGACTTTCTCAAGCAGGAGTGCGATCGCCTGCTCTATCCCAACACGTCGCTGCTGTTACAGTGTCGGGCGCTCAACTTGCCCCGCCAAACCTATCATTTCCGAGATCCGCGAGTGGCTGCGGTGGTTGTCGCTAACCCCGTGAACTATAGCATTTTTGGACCCAAGGGACTGGCGCAGATTCAGATTCCCGTTTTAATCGGCTCCGGTACTTATGATCCAGCAACTCCGGCGGTGATTGAACAAGCCCGCTCCTTTCCAGCATTGACCACACGCAACAAGTATCTCGCTGTAGCCGAGGGGCAGGCTCACGTTGATATTTCCCAATTGGATGCCGGAGCTACCCAGATGCTCCGTTCGATTGTGGGCTTGACCCTGCCCACCCCCGACCTGATCTATGGGTATGCCAATTCCTTAACAGTGGCTTTTTTTGAGGTTCATCTGGTAGGCAACCCAGACTATCACCCCTACCTGCAATCGGGCTACGCTCACTACCTGAGCCAGAATCAGCGCTTCAAGCTGTTTCTGATTACAGCCGCTTCCGATCCGGCTCTGAAACGGGCGATCGGAGAGTGGCTGTCTAAAAATCCTCCAGTCCAACTCCCTGAAGATTCTCCGGTCAAAGCACCTGACTAAACTGCTGCATTTTCATTTTGTCGTCCAATGCCAATACTGCCTGATTTCAATCATTCGGGGTGGGCAACGATTCAAGTAAAAAGAACAAGTTTTCGTGTGTAATCCTCTCAAAGGCACTGACACCCATGCTAACCTCACCAGCAAAATCAATCATTTATCTGGACTCCCATCCCACGCCTAGCCCCTATCAAAACCCCCTGGTTGGACTCATTCAAGGCAAAGATCAGGTTGAGGTCAGCCGAGCTGGCTTAGAACTGGAAAAGGTAATTGTTTACTTGAACGCGATCACCGGCGGGGCAACCAGTTCTTTGCCAACTCTGGTTGCCCTAAATCTGCCCCATAGGCTGCTGGCGCTACTCTGGATTGCTCACGCGCTTTATAACGAAAGATTCTTTCACTCTGAAGATCATCTTAAATTTCTTGACCATGACGCTCGGATGCTGTTTCGGGCGATCGTCCAGTTAAGCCCGCAACAGTGGCAAGAAGAGATGATTGAAACCGTGAGCCTCTTAAACATTGCTCCCACAACATGGTTTCCTGTTGGACATCCTCTACCAGACAGGTTTTATCGTCAACATCCGCTCAAGGAGAAGGCAAACCATTACTACCCGGTTGAGCTTTTTCATGTCCTCCTGCGGGATGAGCGGGAGGGGGAACTCATTCAGCTTTTATCAGACCTGGGAGCCAATAAAATTATGATTCAAACTCAAGCCAACCCAAGTGAACGGTTTGAGGACGATCGCGAAGCGCTGCTGCGAAGCGCAGATCGCACCTTTGAGCTGTCTGAAAAGCGCTGGTCATCTCATTTAAAGTTTGATCCTACTCGGTACTTATGGCTGGCTTACGAACAAACCTGGCAAACGCTTGCCTACACCAGGATATACCAGGGTTGTTCAGCCGCCTCTCTGGAGTTATTAACCTGGCAGTTGAAGAGGCTGCAGAGTGAAAGAGGCAATTAGTACAATGGAAGCATGAATAAACCCGATGCTCGAATACTTGATCCAAATACTCAAGATTATCTGCGCCAACAAGCGATACG
>JBAUTA010000289.1:0-7857 GCA_049581985.1 Kovacikia sp. | reverse complement strand
TATCTATAGTGATCCTATAGCGGTTTGCACTTGGGTGAAGTACAGAAATGTGAGGCACAGTGGGGCGCGAAGCACCCTCACTGGACCTCACACCCTTGAAAAGGGCTATATTTGGATTGTGAGCAAGGATTGCAGTGGAATCCTTGCTCACAAAGCCTCTCAAACTCACAACTGATTTAGAACTGCTATAAGACGTGTGGGTACAAGTAGCCCAGAATGGCAAAAGGAGAGCCTAAGATCCCTTCCCCTCGACCCATTCAAAGGTTTGGTGGACTCACGACGGGTTCTAACCGTCGCGGCGACCATCCTTAGAAGTAAATTCCTTGATTAAACAACGTTCTAAAAGCTGGACCTGGTGCAGATACCAATAGCGACGGGGATTCAGAATCGCATTAGAAGAGGGATAGAAAACTGGCTGATTGAGAAATTGCCAGAGCGGAAACCGGATCTTTCTAGCTGATAAGAACATAGGAGACTTCCAAATACTAGGGGTGGTGGGGCAACACCATACACTTCTCGCAACTACAAACTTTGCAAGACAGCAACCTATGCAAATGCTCTATAAGTGCGGATTGGTGATCTGCCAATACAACAATGGCAAAATCTTGGAAAAATCCCCTGGTAAAGATTGCGGAATCTCTCAGAATCTTTATCAGCCTTATCTGTAATTCTATCGAGGCGAAAATGGACAAATTATTCTTAATCAGATGTTAGATAGCTGAATCCACTTGAATTCGGCCATAAATATTCAACGAGTACAGTATCTTTAAAGCGATCGGCGAGAGTTTAACCGTATAACAACGGATTAAAAATATATGGACGGATTTGCCAGTCTGGTTTTCAGCTCTCAAGCACTGATGCGAGAGAAACTGGAGGTGCGTGCCTGGTCGGAGGGAATCAACGTCCAACCCTCTAATCTCAGTTTTTGAAAGGTTGCCCATCCTTTTGAACCACCCGGAACAGCATAGTCGGGGACGGCGTATTGAGGACAGGTATTGTAGGGTTGCCACACCTCATGCAGTCCTACTCGCAGGTGCAGAATCTTGGTCCCGTTGCCGCCCAGGATGGGCAGCCAGCACATTTGTTTCAGCATAAGTGACCTCTTTTTTGACTTATAGCTATCGCCAGTTTGATTAGACCACAGGATTAAAGGGGGAGTGGGGGCGTTGCCCCCAGCCAGGAGTGAAACCCCTGCACCCCGTCCTAGCTAATATGGCTATGGCATAACTGTATCTTGACAAATTGCTCATAGTCATGCAGTACCCACGGAGGTACTCCGCCCAGATCGCAAGGCTGATTTCTATCACTGTTCTTGTCCCCAATTTAAAGAGCAACCACGACCGATAGGGGCGGCATACAGGGGCTTCGAGGCGACTCAGCCGAACGGTGGACTCTCCCCGCGGGGAAGTACTACCCCTTGCACCCCGATACTTTTTTGATTTGCTACGGTGATCTCCACCTGCCTTAGCTCAAGACCATAGAAGTCCTACCAATCATCCATGCTGATGGTTCAGCATCCTAAAAGAATGAAAATCTGGTTCCCTGCCCCTGCGGGAGAAGCGCTGGGAATGGGGGGCTTTTCAGCGCAAGTTGACAAGACTCATCAGGTGCTTGAGAAAGCTTGAACCCAAACTGGGCAAACTACGGATAAGGGAGTGGGGGAGATGATTGGACTACTGATTACAGCCCTGCTGTCCCCTCTGCTAATTGCTGACAATTCATTCTTAATAAGGTGCAGAATGGCAAAATCTGATTCTTCCCTGCCGTGGGAATGTAACCCCAGTGATTTTTATGTCCCAATCACCTATGAGGGAAAGGTCATTGGGTTCTCTAAGTCTGTCTATGCGAGTCAGATAGTTAGCAATCTCAACCATGCTGAGAAACTGCACAGGGCATTGTACATGGCTTGCTACGACCTGATTGCAAGAGCAGGTGACAATTCTGCCACGGTGGCTGAGCTGATGCAGCAATATCTGACAAAAGTAGAACGACCGAAAAGCGGGACGGGCGCGATCGTCCTTCTACTCCGCGAGCGTCAGGTAGCTCTTGACCTCACTGACGATGAATTTGCCAAATTCTGCGATAGTTTCCGACTTTCGCGTGTAGAGCTAAAGGGCATTTACGCAGGTGAAGAAATCGAAAATAGTCAATTGGCTCCTCTCTCCCGAATTTTGGGACTTACCGCAGATGAGCTGATTGCAGTGTGGAGGGGGGATGGGGAGAGGGAGTAGGGGTTTGACTTTCAGTTTCCCAAACTCTGGAGCCATATTCTGTAGCCCGACTCAGTATCCCATCCGCTCAGAATTTAACCAAAAGCCAACCTTCTAATTAACTTCCCTTGAAATCCAGGCCTTAAACTGTGCCCTAACGCTCCATCACATTCTTACCCCGTATGCTGCAATCCCCCGCTGCCAGGACCATCGCTCAGCCTAATCTGAGACAGCTTCTGGAGCACCTCTACCAGGGCCGAAACCTATCTGGCTTTCGCGCTGGTCAACCAATTGCGATGAATCCTCAAGAAATCTGGATTGTTTGTCGGGGGGTTGTCCAACTGAGTACCCTTTATCCCAGCGGAGATGAAGCCTTATTAGGTTTGGCAGGCCCATCAATGCCGTTTGGAATGCCACTGACCCTAATTTATCCCTATCAGGCATCAGCCCTATCTGATGTGGATGTGATGGGGCTAACGATGATGGAAATTGAGCAATCTCCTACGCTGGCGCGTGAAATCTTTCATCATTTGGGACGGCGCTTACGGCAGACGGAGGCGATGCTGGCGATGGTTGGCTGTCGGCGGGTGGAGGATCGATTGCGACAGTTACTTTTATTACTGCAAATGGAAGTTGGCCAACCCACGGCGATGGGAACCCGGTTAAGTGTCCGGTTGACCCATCAACATCTGGCAAGCGCGATCGGCACAACTCGCGTCACCGTAACCCGGTTGCTTGGTCAGATGAAGGAAGATGGACGCTTAATCGTTGACGAGAACCGCCATATTGTTCTGCCAACGGATGTCACCCTGTAGTCGAGTGCCGCCTTCCTGAAATGGGGAACGTTGTCTGCCTATAAATCAGTCGCTATTTTGTTTGCTCCTGGGGAATCTGACCCAGCCTTCATTGGCTTCATAATCACTGCTTCGAATGGGACAACGCCTGTTTCCTCACTTTCGAGGGAGCGGGCCGCTTCCCTTGATAGATCCAGGTTGCGGTTGTCAAAATAGGGGCCGCGATCGTTGATCCGAACGATGACCGACCTGCCATTGTGCAGGTTGATGACTTTGAGATAGGTATCAAACGGAAGGGAGGGGTGGGCTGCGGTAAACTCCCTCTCATCGAAGGTTTCACCCGTTGCAGTTTGGCGTCCGTTGAAGTAAGGGCCATACCAGGAAGCAGTGCCCTCAATGGTTTGGTCCGTCGGCTGTAAACCGTACATGGTTTCCTGAGCTTCATCAAGCTCCAGGACAGGTTGGTTCAAAGCCAGACGCAAGTTGTTAACCCATTGAATTGCCAGAAGTTCGGGGTTACAGTTCATGCTTTGGGTGAGTTCCTTGTCCAGCACAAACAGGCGATCGCCCCATTTTATCGCTGGTTCTCCCTGTAACAAAACAGGTTGAATCTGGACGGGATTTGGGGTTGGTTTATGCAAAAACCGCTCCAGACGTTGGGTAACCTGCTTTGCCTGCTTAGGCGTGGAAAATTCTCCAAGCACAGCCCCCCCGACTCTGACCTGAAACCATTCCGGTTTTTGCAGCCCTGCATTTGTACTAGCGCGGGGCAGGGCAGAACATTGCCCAAATCCGATTCCCCTGGAAGGCTTATCCTCAAGGGTGTTCGGGGAGTCAACCTGAACTTGACTGACCGCAATCCGACGATCGGAACTGGAAGGGAGCGCTGCAACCTGAAAGAAATGATTGAAAGCTTTCAGTAGACTTTCTGGGAGCGATTTTGGCGCAACTCTTGGGGACTGATCGGGACCCGAACGCAAGATGGTTTGAGCGGTTACTGCTTGAACGGATGAGAAAATGTCCAGCAGAGACAAAATCGAAAAGCTACTGACTTCTCCGACTTCCACCCTCTTAACCTCTGTCTCAAAGCTGGTTTGAACGGGCTGAGGCGTGACTAAGGGGCGTTTGATCGAAACGGAAGTTGAGTAATCTCTACCCGGAAAACTTCTAACATTGGGGGATTGATTGGCTAGAACACAGGATGGGTAACTGGGAGCCTGAAGAAGATCCTGGCTGGAAGGGAAAAAGCAGCCTACCCAGGAGGCAACCCAAACAAGTCCAAAAATGGGCATGAGTGTTGGTATTTAACGCGACGATGCACTTAAGGTAAAAAAACTGTATTCCATATTACTGTTTCCTGGATGTTTATCAATTAATCATGAAAATGAGCTTTTTTATGAAGATCAGATGGAAGATCAGATGGAGAAGGGGAAAGTATCCCTGTTAAACGCCAAAAAAGCAAAAGTTATTTAGTTCTAACATTTTTCTCTAGTGTCTGTCTTTAATTTGACCTCCGTTTCTGCCAGTTGCGATCGCCCTTTCCGATGTACCTATCCCCTCAGGGTTTGGGGCACTCTGTAGAGGGTTGACCCTACAAATACTAACCCCGCTTTTTAAGAGATCAGCTGGTGAGATCGGCAAGGTGAGAGCTGTAATCTGCCAAGCCTGCGCTTCAATACAGAATATCTCTTTTTCCAGAATTTATGTTTGTGCTTTTCAGCAAGGTTGTTCCCTTTCGCCTTCAACCTCCTGCTATAGCAGTCCTAAATCAGTTGTGATACCAATTTGAATTAAAAACAGTGCAAATTTAACCCCTCCCAACTTCGCCTTGGCAAGGGAAGGTGGGAGGCGGTGGGGCAATGTGCAAGGTTCATGGTTTAAATCGGTATGAGTTTGAGAGACTTTGTGAGCAAGGATTCCACTGGAATTCTTGCTCACAATCCAAATAGGATTGTTATATCTGCCCTATAGCAGTATGGAGCTGAGTTAGGACGGGGTGTAGGGGCTTCACCGTGGGCGTGGTTTGACTGAGCGCTCACCCACTGCCTCAGGCGAACCGCCCGCGCCGAAGCTCCCTGCCGCCCCAAATCCTATTTGATTAACTGCGCTCAGCTCTTTATGCCGGACCACTCATGTTTACCCCATCTTTCTTCTCGCTCAACAATTGGCTGATCATTCTGTTCAATCTCAGCCTTTCTTCTTTGATTGGAGCGCTAATTGGCAGAAATCGTCGTCGCGAGCATAAGCCCGCGGGCATGAGGACCCACATGCTCGTTTGTTTAGGTTCAACAATTTTCGTCATGATTCCCTTTCAGGATCCGCACCTGATTACCCCCAGTCAGGTGATTCAAGGGGTGGCGCAGGGAATTGGGTTCCTCGGCGCAGGAGAAATTTTGCACCAGTCTGATGTTGAGCAAGAAGGAAAAGTGCGAATTAAAGGGTTGACTTCGGCGGCAGCAATTTGGGCATCGGCAGCTTTAGGAACTGCGGTGGGAGCAGGATTTTATCCGATCGCCCTGTTGGGCACCTGCTTCGTCTTTTTCGTCCTTGAGGTGATTCACAGATTCGAGCCTTAATGCTCCAGTATATAAAGTGGCTCATTCGTAGCAGGGAGGTTCATCATGACAGCTCTCCATTCCGATGCACTGGTCTTTTTCGGTGCGACAGGCGATCTTGCATATAAAAAAATATTCCCCAGCCTGCAAGCGATGGTGCGACACGGCCATTTGAATGTTCCCGTCATTGGGATTGCTCGCCGTGCCTGGACAGACGACCAACTGCACGAACACGCCCGCGCCAGCCTGGAAGAGCACGGCGGTGTTGACAAAGACGCTTTCGCCAAGCTGACATCGCTACTCCACTATGTTTCCGGAGATTACGATAATTCGGAAACCTACGAAAAGCTGCGTCAGACCCTAGGGACAGCCGAACGTCCCCTGCACTATCTGGCAATTCCTCCCAGTATGTTTGCCCAGGTGGTTCAAGGGCTGGGGAAATCGGGCTGTGCCGAAAATGCCCGTGTGGTAATCGAGAAACCTTTTGGCAACAATCTCCACACCGCTCAAGCGTTGAATCAGGTTTTGTCCTCCGTGTTTCCGGAGTCTGCCATCTTTCGGATCGATCATTATCTCGGCAAAGAACCCCTGCTTAACTTGCTTTACTTCCGCTTTGCCAATTCGTTTCTAGAACCCATCTGGAATCGCAACTACGTTCAAAGCGTCGAAATCACAATGGCAGAGAATTTTGGTGTTCAGGGACGCGGCAAGTTTTATGACGAGGCAGGAGCTATTCGGGACGTGGTGCAAAATCACATGTTGCAAGTTGTTGCGTCTCTGGCCATGGAGCCACCGTCTGGTCGTGTTGCCGAAGCTGTACGCGATCGCAAAGCTCAAATTCTTAAGGCAGCGCGCCCCCTGACGCCTGCTGACGTGGTTCGGGGGCAATTTCGCGGCTATCTGGAGGAGGAAGGCGTGGCCCCTAACTCTCAAGTGGAGACATTTGCAGCGGTCAGACTTTATCTCGACACGTGGCGCTGGGCAGATGTGCCTTTCTACATCCGGGCTGGCAAGCATCTGCCAGTTACGACGACCGAAGTCATGGTAAAGCTGAAGCGTCCCCCGGTTAATGTGTTTGATGAAGGCTGTCAGGACTTTTGCAATTATGTCCGCTTTCTGCTGAGTCCTGAAGTTGTGATTGGCATGGGAGCCCGATCCAAAATTCCTGGGGAAGCCATGACGGGCGCGGAGGTGGAGCTGGTTGCTCTCTACACGCAGGGCGACGAAATGGAACCTTATGAGCGTCTTTTGGGCGATGCCATGAAGGGCGATCCTAATCTGTTTGTGCGGGAGGATCTGGTGGAAGCTCAATGGCGAATTGTAGAGCCAATTTTAGGGGATGCGACGCCCCTGTATCAGTACGAGCCGAATACCTGGGGGCCAGCAGAAGTCGATAACCTGCTCGTCCAGGGGAGCAGTTGGTATAATCCGCTTTCACGAAATTAAAGAGAATCGCTACTTCCCAGGTATAGCCATAGCCCGATTAGTTAGGACGGGGGGCAGGGGGGTCACCCCTTCGCCCCAACATTGCTGCGGCTGTAATTTCATCCCATAGCGGCATGACAAACGAATGCCATCTGGTGAAGAATTCTTTTAAGACAGAATAGACGATAAATCGGAGAAAGATTCTAATGACTACTGATATCAAAAGCGAATTGAAACAAGGTCTGAACTGGTCGATCGCGATCGGCGTTCTGTTGATTCTGCTAGGAGTTGCGGCGATCGCATTTCCGGTATTTAGCACCTATGCGGCTGAAATCTGGATTTCCTGGATTATTCTGTTTGCTGGAATTGGCAAGATTGTCTACGCCTTTCAAACCCGCAACGAGGGTGGATTTCTCTGGAAGCTGCTGCTGGGGATTCTGTACGCGGGCACAGGTGTCTTCCTGTTGGTTTATCCGTTGCAAGGAATTCTCACCTTGACGCTGGCCTTGGGCATTTTTCTGCTGGTTGAAGGCGTGTTTGAAATTATCCTGGCCTTCCAAATGCGCCCCGCAAAAGGTTGGGGCTTGTCTCTGGCAAATGGCATCACAACCCTGATCCTGGGTGGGCTGATCTGGTTTGAGTGGCCCCTGAATGGCCCGTTTGCGATCGGCTTGTTAGTTGGGATTAGCATGATCTTCACAGGGTTTACCCGCTTTTCTTTGTCGGTGGCGGCTCGTTCTGCCCTGGGTCAGGCCAGCTAAACGGCAGATTCCTAGTGCAACAAAAATAAAGTTTTGAAAGATGTGAAGGGGTTCCACCCCTTCTTGGGAGCGAAACCCCCAACCCCCCCTGTTGCAAAATTTAGTGTTTGCA
>JBAUTA010000288.1:0-8019 GCA_049581985.1 Kovacikia sp. | reverse complement strand
TTATTTAATTGCGCCCAGCTACTTATTTGCCAATACAAAAACGGCTAAAAATCCGATCTAAAACTGATTCTGTTACCTCCTCGCCCAGGATTTCGCTAAGGGTCCGAATTGCGGTTCGCAGGTCGATCGTCCAAAAGTCGAGGGGAAGCTGGTTGGCGATCGTTTCTTGCACTTGTTGCAGGGCCGCTTTTGCCTGGGTCAGGGCAGCGGCCTGCCGTTGATTAATGGCAACATCCAGGTTGGCTGCCTGCAGCTTTCCGGCTTGAACGGTTGCTAAAATTGCCTTTTCCAGGTCGTTGATTCCCTGGTTGAGCGAGGCAGCGGTTTGGACCACAGGAGTTGGAGCAGAGGATGGGAGGGGTTGCGGGTGGGGGTGGGGAAGCAAATCGATTTTGTTGTAGATAAGAATCAGGGGCCGACTTTGAACCTGTTCGTAAATCTCCTGATCAGCAGCAGTCCAGCCTTTTGAAGCGTCAATCACCAGAAGAACGAGATCGGCAGTTTGAGCAACGATGCGCGATCGCTCGACGCCCAGTTTTTCCACCCTATCTTCCGTTTCCCGAATTCCGGCGGTATCTAAGACCTGGATAGGAATCCCGCCGACAACAAGTTGGGATTCCACCACATCACGGGTCGTGCCAGGAAGATCGGTGACAATGGCCCGATCGCTGCGGCTCCAGGCATTCAGCAGACTGGATTTGCCGACATTGGGACGACCGACGATCGCCACCTTTAGCCCCGTTCGCAACAACTCTCCCCGGTCCGCCGTTGCCAGGACCTGGTTCACCTCTGCCAACACTTGCTCCAGGCGGGCCTGAATCTGAGCTTCGTTGAGTGGCGGCAAATCCTCCTCAAAATCAATCCGGGCTTCCACTTCAGCCAGGATATCGAGACAGTGAACGCGGAGTTGGCGGATCGGGTGAGCTAGCTTGCCTTGCAGTCCAGCCAGGGCAAACTGGGCTGCCTGGGGCGATCTTGCCCCCACCAGATCGGCGATACTTTCAGCTTGAGTTAGGTCCAGTCGCCCATTCAGAAAAGCCCGCAGGGTGAATTCTCCTGGCGCAGCCAGACCTGCCCCCTGCTCCAAACAAAGCTGCAAAACCTGTTGCACGACCATAATGCCGCCGTGGCAGTGAAATTCCACCACATCCTCACGGGTGTAGGAGCGCGGCGCAAGCATCATCAACAGCAGGGCTTCATCCACAATATGCTTTGTTTCAGGATGGCGGACGTAGCCGTAGAGAATGCGGTGGCTTTCCCAAGTCTGCTTTCCTGGCGCATGAAACAGGGTACGGGCGATCGCCATTGCCCCTGGACCCGATACCCGCACGATTCCCACACTCCCCTGCTCCGGCACAATTGCCGTGGCAATGGCGGCGATCGTCGTCCCCTGCATAGCCATAGTTTTAACTCAACCCATCTTTCCAATTGGCATTAATCAGGCTGCTCAGGATATGGTCTTCCCATTTGTTATTGATCTGCAAATAGTCTCTCGCATAGCCTTCCACAACAAACCCTAACTTTTTCAACAGGTTTCCGCTACGTTGATTGCGGGGCATATAGTTTGCCACGATGCGATGAAAGTTTAAGGTTTCAAATACATACTCAATGGATGCCTTCAATGCTTCTTGCATATACCCTTTCCCCTGCTTGTTCTGCGCCAGGCTGTAGCCAACAACACACGCCTGAAAAGGGGATCGATAGAATTGGGTGAAGTTAATAATGCCAATCACCTCTTTGGGCAGGTTGTGTTCGAAGATGAAAAGTCTGAGGGATTGCTGGTGGTCAAATTCAAGCAGATTTCGTTCCACCTGCGATCGCCAAAATTCCTGGGTGAAAAATTCATCGGGGCGAGTGGGTTCAAAAGGCACTAAAAAAGCGCGGTTTTCAGAATAGTATCGAGCAATTTGAGGAACATCTCGATAATCTGCCATCCGGACTACCAACCTGGAAGTAGATAGCAGGGGAGAGGATAGATACATAGGGCAGGAGTTGTATTTGAGAAAGGCTGGAGAAGTATCGGGCGATGATCAGAGGGGGGAATAAAGAAGTATTTTCAACCCACTTAGTTTTCGTCATCCTGCCCTTTCTAGCAGGACCCATGATCACGCTCGAATTTGCTCAATCAGGGTATTAAACGCCGTCCAATCATCTTCTTCCGCAATCGCCTTCCAGACTTCTTCAATCACAGGGCGAACTGGAACGGTTGCCGGGTTTTGCTGACGTAAACGAGCTTTAATTTCTGCCATTTCCGTATCAGGCAACCTCAACAAAAGATTGAAATAAAGAACTTTCCATTGGTTCCAGAGACTTGCCAAATTGTCATCGGATGTGGTTGCTTGATTGAAAATAGGAGTTGCATCGTCTCGCCAGGTACGATCGAATTGCTGAGCGAGTTCGGCAAAGAAACCGTGATAGCTAATTTCGGTTTCCTTCAGGATTTGGAGGGTGAGATTTAATAACTCGCTCGCTTCTGGGGAATCCATGGGTTCAAATCCCAATTTTCGTAGCATCCGTTGCCGATAGGCCGTCTGATAGTGGTCCCAGAAGAGAGCCAGGCCAGCTTCCAGTTCATTCGGTGCAATCACCCATTCCAGGGGACGTTGCAGCATTTCCAGGTTCTGGCGGCAAATGGCGGGTTGGTTGCCGTAGGCATAAAGCCCGGAGTAGTCGAAATAGGCAGCGGTAAAGCGGAGATTGTAGGCGGGAATGAACGCATAGGGACCGTAGTCAAAACTTTCCCCGGTAATCGACATATTGTCTGTATTGAGCACCGCATGGCAAAACCCTGCCGACATCCATTGGGCGACCAGCTCGGCAACCCGCCGTACCAGTTCAGCGTAGAAGCGGGGATAGCGATCGGCCTGCTGTGCCAGAGGGGGATAATAGTACTCAATCACGTGGTCTAACAACGTTGCAATCAAATCCTTGCGTTTGAAGTAATGCAACCGCTCAAAGGTGCCAAACCGGATGTGGGAACGGCTAAAGCGAATCATCACAGACGATCGGGTGGGGGAAGGCTCATCTCCCCGCCAGAGGGATTCCCCGGTTTCAACCAGGCTGAGACAGCGGGAAGTCCGCACGCCTACGCGGTGTAAAGCTTCTGCCGCAATGACTTCGCGTACGCCACCTTTCAACGTCAACCTACCGTCACCGCCTCTAGAGTAGGGCGTAGTTCCAGACCCTTTTGTGCCAAAGTCGTAGAGTTCACCGTCAACACCCCGCACCTGACCATAGAGAAACCCCCTACCGTCTCCCAAGGCAGGATTATATTCGCCAAACTGGTAGCCGTGATAGCGCAGTGCCAGGAAGGGGCGGGGACCCTGGAATTTACCAAAGGCTTCGATAAAGTCGGCATCCTCCACCGTCTGGGGAGCAAGACCCAGTTTGGGCAGCAACTCATCGTTGCGGAACCGCAAAATATGCAGGGGAAACTGGGCGGCAGTAACCGGATCGGAGTAATCGTCGCCTAGAAGTTCTAGGGCAGGTTCATAATCAAGCGACAGTAAGGGATTGGCAGGCATTGGTTGGGTCGGAAGAAGGGTCGTCAAATCCCCAGGTTCACCTCCAAATTCTCCAGCCTCCGACTTTAGAGTTGGAGGAATTCATTGAGGAGAAATTGATTCAGGAGGAATTGATTCAGGAGGAATTCATTTATCAGTCTCACACACGCTACGGTGATTGAAGAGACTCGAAGAGACTAAATAGATTCAAAACCTGCCCCGATCGCCATCAGTTTGAGCGAGAATAGCACAGGAATGCTGAGGATTCTGGCTTATGACTTGGGTAAATCGGGTCAAACGTGGGGTTTTGCTGGTGGTGGTGGTGGTACTGGGGGCGATCGGCCTGACGGCCTGCAATCCCAATGAGTACAAAACATCTGCCGCCCAAGTGCCCCAGCTGGTCGATTGGACCCTCAGTGATCCCAAAACCTTTAACTATGCGTTGAGTAACGAATCGCCCAACGTTTTTTCGTTGACCTATATTGGGCTGATTACAGAAAACGGATTGACGGGAGAGATCGAGCCAGACCTGGCAGAATCCTGGAAAATTTCTGAGGACAAGAAGCGAATTACCTTCACCCTCCGAGACGGGTTGAAGTGGTCAGATGGGCAACCGCTGACGGCGGATGATGTGATCTTTAGCTACCAGGACATTTACCTGAATCCCAAAATCCCTACGGATATTCAGGATGTGTTGAGGATTGGGAAGAACCGTCTGCTGCCGAGTGTTCGCAAAATAGACGATCGCCACATCGAATTTATCACGCCAGAACCCTTTGCCCCCTTCCTCAGAAGCACAGGCATCCCCATTTTGCCGAAGCATATTTTACAGGAGACAGTTGAGACAAAAGGGCCAGATGGTAACCCACGGTTTTTAACCACCTGGGGCACCAACACAGACCCCAAAAAAATTATTTGTAATGGTCCCTATCAACTGGATGGGTACGTCAGCAGCCAACGGGTCATCTTTCGTCGCAACCCTTACTACTGGCGGCAGGATGAAAAAGGCAAGCCCAAACCCTACATCGAACGGATTGTCTGGAGCGTGGTAGAGAACCGGGACACGGCCTTAATACAATTTCGTTCCGGTGGTTTAGACATTTCTGAACCCATCCGCCCTGAAGACTTTACGCTCCTCAAGCAGGAGGAAAAGCGGGGTAAGTTCACGCTTTACGTCGGCGGACAACGCCCCATGACGACCTTTATGGCGTTTAACCTGAATCAAGGTCGTCGCAACGGTCGCCCCCTGGTGAATCCGATTAAATCTCGCTGGTTTAACAACGTGTCATTCAGACAGGCGGTTGCCTATGCGATCGATCGCAACAAGATGAATAACACCATTTACCGTGGGCTGGGAACGCTGATTAACTCTACCTTGATTCCTCAAAGCCCTTACTATCTCTCACCAGAGCAAGGACTTAAGGTTTACAACTACGATCCAGCAAAGGCTAAACAATTACTCCTGGATGCGGGCTTTAAGTACGATTCAAGAGGGCAATTGCTGGATGCAGGCGGTAATCGGGTGCGGTTTACCTTGATGACGAATGCGGGCAATAATATCCGGGAAGCGATGATTTCCCAGATCAGGCAAGATCTTGCCAAGATCGGGATGCAGGTAGATTTAAGCCCGATTAACTTCAATGTCATGCTGGACAAACTGGATAACTCCTTAGACTGGGATGCTTATCTGATCGGAATGGGAAGTGGACGGGAACCGAACGATGGATCAAATATCTGGTCGCTGAATGGGTCTTCCCATAATTTCAACCAACCGCCGCTGCCAGGTAAACCGCCGATTGAGGGGCGAGTCGTGGCAGACTGGGAAGCAGAAATCGCTCGCCTGTTTATTGAGGGGGCGCAGGAATTGGATGAAACCAAGCGCAAAGCGATTTATGCCAAAACCCAGCAGCTTACCCAGGAAAACTTACCCTGGATTCCCCTGGTGGTTGAACGGATTATGGCAGTGGTGCGCGATCGGGTCGAGGGCGTCCAGTATCCAGAACTGGGAGGCGCACTCTGGAATATTCAGGACTTGTTTATTGTGGATTGAAAGTGATTGAAATGAGCATGGGCGGCAAGGCATTCTGAGGTCATCAGCAATGACCCAAGCGTGGATTTTTGTCCCTGCTTTGCCGCTCTAATTCAAGCATCATGGCCGTAGCTTGATTGGTTAGGACGGGCTGCAGGGGTGAAACCCCTGGCTGGGGACAACGCCCCCACTCCCCCTTGAATTCTCTGTCCTAATCAAACTGGCGAGAGCTATATCTATAGCCTTCGCCTGTGGAGGGGCAATCAGTCACGATAGGCGGCACAGTTCACACAGCTCGATAATCCTGGTCTGTAAAGTCATCAGATCTTCGGCTCCGCGTTTGAGACTGGCATCTAGCTCCAGCAATACCGAGAGGGTTTGCAGCAGGGTAGATAGGGAAAGGAATTGGACTTCCTGCTTGAGGAAATAAAGGCGTTTGGGGTTATCGATTTCAGCGGCCTGGGCGATCGCACGCTCATCCCGTTCACCAGCTTCTAGCATGGTCTTGACCCATGTCCAGCGGCGAAATTGGGTGATCAAGCTGCTGACAATTCGCAGGGCTGGCTCATTTTGACGCAGCAGATCGGTAATCAGGTCGAGGGCCTGGGCAGTCTGCCCCTGGCGAATGGCGGCACCTAGTTGGAAAGCGCTTTGGGTATTGGTGGTTACCAGGATGGCGATCGTCTCCTCATCCACAGGCTTTTTAGAGCTGCCCACAAACAACCGCAGCTTTTCTAGCTCACTATAAAGCTGGCGTGTATCATTGCCAACAGACTCAGCCATTAGCTCAGTTGCGGCTTCCGTCAACTTCACGCCAATCTCCTGAGCCACCTGTCGCACCTGTTTAACCAACAACTCTGTCTTCCAGGGAGGAATCACCGAAAATTCCCGAATCTCCGCGTGTTTTTGCAGGAGCTTCGTAGACTTCAGCCTTCCATCTGGCTTACTAGTGCTGGTTAGAAGCAACACGCTGTGCTCTGGGATAGCAGGTAGAGTCCGATTCACTTCCGCCAGCAGCTCTTCTGAACAGCGCTGGCAAAGGGTCGTATTTACCAGCCACACCAGACGGCTGCCTGCCCCAAAGGGAGGGGTCATTGCCTGGTTTAGCCCCTGAAGGATAGCATCTGGTTGGTCAGGGGAAATTTTGTCAAAATTGAAGCTACTCCAGTCAGGATCCAGAACTCTCTGACGGAGGGCAGCAACCGCCTGGGCGATCGCAAATCCATCTTCCCCCCAATAAAGGTAAATTGGCACTTAGAATACCCTCTCCCCTTTTATGTAATTGTATTGTCCTATCAGTCCTGTCAGACTGAAACAAGAACACTTAAAATCTGTCAAGTGAATCTGTCAAGTTGCGTTGCGAGGCGATTGAAATTGGACGAAAATTACGAAACCTACTTAAATCGGGCAATGCGTCTGATTTTGCCAGAGACTTATCAATCTCAGGTGCAGCATATTCAGGAGTCGCCCAAGTTTTGTTCGCATCCTGACCGGGGACGACAGCCAGTTCCCTTTCCTGGCTATACGATCGTAACGCCACCCGGTAGTGAAGACTCCAAAAATGCCACGCTTTATGAAAGGCTGAAATCCTATCAACAACAACTGGTGCGAAAACTCGGCCCTAATCTGTTTGCCCCGGTGCCACCAGACAGCTTTCACCTGACCCTGGCTGATCTAATCTGGGATAGTGCGTTTCAGGCTACCAGCGAAGAGGATCCTGATTTTGAAGCAAGCCTTCAACAATGCATTGCCAATATCTTTCAGCAGTGCCAACCCTTGTCGCAGGGGAAGCCCGTCGAATTTCAAGCGATCGGGCTGATGGTCATGACCCGGGCGATCGCCCTTTGCCTGGTGCCAACCGATGACTATTCCTATGAACGAATCCTCAAATTCCGCCGCGCTGTCTACCAGAACCACGACCTGATGGGGTTAGGCATTGAGCAGCAATATTACTTTACCCCCCATATTACCCTGGGGTATTTTGGCTCAATTCCCCTGGCCGAAGACCTGCCCATCCTCAGCGATCACTTTATCGAACTCAATCAGCAGTGGCTGGATGACGAAACTCAGGAATTTTGGGTCTACCGGGCTGAGCTTCAGAAATTTGACGATATGACGCACTATTATCGAAAAGCTGATTGGGCAGTGTTTGATTTTTAGCGTCGGGGAAGGGGGGCATTGCCCTCAGCCAGAAGTTCCCCTGTTCGGCTCAGGATGGCGCATGATAGCGATTGCCAGATTGATTAGGACAGAGGATTGATGGGGGTAGGGGTAAAACCCCGGCCCCCATGTGCATTTGCCGTGTCTGCTTTTTAAATTCTCCTTTAGCCCTCACCTCTGACTCAGAAACCCAAAATATCGGAGTCCTTCCAAAATACCTGCGGCACAGAAGGTTTTTGCCAGATAATGGTGGGAGTTTGCATGGCTGTGATACCACTGGAGCAGTTCGGGCATGGCGTTGCCAACGATAATGCCCCGTTCCTGACC
>JBAUTA010000287.1:0-2769 GCA_049581985.1 Kovacikia sp. | reverse complement strand
ACCGCAGCTTGCTCCCGATCGAGTTCGACCCAACCCTTTTGAACATAAGGTTGGAGGCAAGTCAAAATTCGTTGCAGGGTTTCTTCCCCAAATTGCTCCCTTAGCACGCCTATATTCAGTCCTTCTGCCAGGCGCAACCCCAACATCAGCGTATCCAGGAGAAAATCGGATGCCAAAGAAGCGTTTTGTTCGTGTAGCGCCTCCGTAGGAGAAATTTTGAGGGTTGAGGGTTGAGTCAACACTTCTACCGCTAAGCCTGCCCGCGTCTCTACGTTTTCTCCACCGTCCTTCCCTTTGCCACCTTTCGCTGCCTGCTGACTGCTAACCTCTGCGCTGGTTTTTTCCTCTACCCATTCGTAGTACTCCCGTGTTTTTCGGGGACGGGAAACCCGATCGCCCCCCAGATAACTAGTCGCACCCATGCCAAACCCATAGAACGGGCGGTTTTCCCAGTAGACTCGATTATGCTGACACTGGTAGCCCGGTTTCGCGTAGTTGGAGATTTCGTAGTGGTCGTATCCAGCGGCGGTTAGGGTGCGCTGTGCCATGCGATACATCTCAGCCGTGGTTTCGTCGGAGGGCAGGGGGGTCATGCCCGGTTTGAATTGGCGGCTGAAGGGGGTTCCCGCTTCAACGGTGAGGTCATAGCAGGAAAGGTGTTTAGGAGAAAGGGCGATCGCCCTTTCCAGGGATTCCTGCCAATGTTCCACCGTTTGATGGGGCAACCCAGAGATGAGATCCAGGCTAAAGTTCTGAAACCCAGCCTGGTGAATCAGGTCCACTGCGTCGTAAACCTCCCGGACCGTATGCGATCGCCCACAGGCTTGCAGCAGGTCAGTCTGAAATGCCTGAACGCCCAAGCTAACCCGGTTCACCCCTGCCGCCCGATAGCCCTGAAGCTGTTCCAGGTCAAACGTCCCCGGATCAATTTCCATGGAGATCTCAGCCCCTGAGGCAATTCCAAACTGCTGCCCCAGAACCTTCAGAACCCGCTCCAGTTGCTCTACTGACAACAAGGAAGGGGTACCTCCCCCCAGGAAAACGGTTTTCAGGGATGCTCCCGAAGCAGGCGTTAGGCAGATTTCCTGGCAAAGAATATCGATGTAGTGCGCGATCGTCCCCGAATTACTCCCCTTGATCCGCTCTCTTAGATGAGCAGTAGTGCCACCTGACTCCTGCTGCCCTCCGATCTCCTGTCCCCCATCGCCTGTGCCCCGTGATCCGATCGGGGGCCTATCCCCAACCACCGAAATTGGGAAATCGCAGTAATAGCAACGCCTGCGACAGAAGGGGACATGGATGTAAGCAGAAGTCGAAACCCCAAAGGAGCCAGGGGTTTTACCAGAGTACGCTCTAGCCAAAAGCATTTCCAGGACGAAGAGTATAATGAGGGCATGCCAACCTGACTGAAAAGCCAGTTTTTATTTGCGCTAATCGCCATTTATTTAGAACCATTTAGCTGGCTGATCACCCAGATTGGCAGGTTTCAACCCATGCATGGGTTGGAACCAAGTCCCCCCAACCAACCCGAATTTATGCTTGACGCAATCATTATTATCTCATTCATCCTAGCAGGGGCGGGGATTGGTTTTCATGGCATCGAAGAACTGCCCAGCAGTGCGTTACAACAGGTCACCAACGAAGAGGGTCTGCGCTGGGTCAGTGCGGGCTTTGGAGCGCTCATTGGTCTTGCTCTTGGGTTAGTGGTGCAAACCAGCTATCGGCGGTTGGAGCGACGATTTCGCACCATGCCAGCCGATATCCTGTTAAGCCGTGCCGTCGGACTAGTGATTGGGCTACTAGTGGCAAATCTGTTGCTGGCTCCGATTTTCCTGCTGCCAATTCCGACTGAATTTTCGTTTATTAAGCCCCTTGCGGCTGTTGTTGGCAGTGTCATGTTTGCCTTCTCCGGAATCACCCTGGCAGATGTACATGGACGGGCACTGCTGCGATTAATCAATCCCCATACGGTCGAAACCCTACTCCTGGCCGAGGGTACCCTGAAGCCCGTATCTACAAAAGTCTTGGATACAAGCTGCATCATTGATGGTCGCATTGAGAACCTGGTAAACACAGGGTTTCTAGAAGGGCAAATTTTGGTACCTCAGTTTGTTCTGGCGGAGTTGCAGCAAGTAGCAGATGCCTCAAACGACCAGAAGCGTGTCCGGGGACGACGGGGGTTAGATATCCTCAACCGGATGAAGGAAGCCTACCCCGATCGCATCCTGATCCATCCGGCTGACTATGAGGATGTGCCCACAGTCGATGCCAAACTGGTTCGACTGGCGCAGGAAATCAACGGAACCCTGCTCACAAATGACTTCAACCTGAATAAGGTTGCCAGTCTCCAGAAGGTGCCGGTATTGAATATCAATGATCTGACCCAGGCTGTTCGCCCCAGTTATCTCCCTGGGGACAGCATCGATCTCAAGATCCTGAAGGAAGGGAAGGAACCTGCCCAGGGGGTTGGCTATCTGGACGACGGCACAATGGTTGTTGTCGAAGATGGGCGTAACTATGTCGGCGGAGAACTGCAGGTCGTGGTCACCAGTGCGCTACAAACTTCGGCAGGGCGGATGATTTTTGCCAGACCAAGGGCTTCGTCGGCAATGGCCTAGGACTAAAATCGGCGATTTTCGGCACCTTTTGAGGGAGTGATTGCGATCGGGTCTTCCCACAATCGCAATCAATTCCTTCGATATAAGTAGGTAGCTCTAATTAATTGTAAGAAGGGGGAGTGGGGGCTGCGCCCCCAGGCAGGGGGTTCCA
>JBAUTA010000286.1:0-4760 GCA_049581985.1 Kovacikia sp. | reverse complement strand
TTACGCGACACGATCGGAGAAACAACAAAGAAAGTGAAGCGGTTAGGCGAATCCTCCCAGCAAATTTCAAAAGTGGTGTCTCTGATTAACCAAATCGCGCTGCAAACCAATTTGCTGGCAATCAATGCTGGAATTGAGGCAACTCGTGCGGGCGAGGAAGGGCAGGGTTTTGCCGTAGTGGCAGAGGAAGTGGGTGAACTGGCGGCCAGATCCGCTGCTGCAACCCGCGAAATTGAGCAAATTGTAGAGACGATTCAACGCGAAACGAGTGAAGTCGTGGAAGCAATGGAACAGGGTACTGCTCAGGTGGTAGAAGGCACCTCCCTCGTGGAGAACGCTAAGAAAAGCCTGGGGCAAATCTTGGAAGTTTCTCATCAGATTGATTCCCTGGTGCAATCCATTTCTGAAGCAACCGTATCTCAAGTGCAAACTTCTCAAACTATCACCAGCCTGATCCAGGAAGTTGCACAGGTAGCAGAACGCACCTCTAAGTCCTCAATTCAGGTTTCCGACTCTTTGCATCAAACTGTTGAGGTGGCGAAGGATCTCCAGGAATCGGTAGAGACCTTCAAGGTTGGGTAGGGATCAGGTGGTTGGCGGCTCTGTCATCGACCACCTGATAGGAATGAACTTCTCCAGACTTTTATCTACATACACACAATTACTGAACCTATGTCACACGACAAGGAACTTGAAATCCGGCGGCAGTTCCTCGATGAAGCGCAGGAATACCTGGACACACTTGATTCAGCAATATTAGGGCTTGCTAATCATCGAGTTGATGCTCAAAGGATCAACGCGGCACTGCGAGCGGCACACTCCATTAAGGGAGGCGCGGGCTTGATGGGTTTTGAGGTGTTAAGCCATCTGGCCCACCGTCTGGAGGATTCTTTCAAGGTCTTGAAGGTACAGAAATCCTTTGAAGTGGATGCAAATCTGGAGAATTTGCTGCTGTCAGCAGTGAACTGTTTGCGTTATGTAGCCGAGGAAGAACAACGATCTTCTTCCATTGATCGCCAACGGCTTGAAGCCGAAGCTGCCCCCCTGTTTGAACAGTTGCATGAGATTCTCGGAGACCCGCAAGAAGAGGACGCCTATTCTGTCCTGTCTCCAGAGGAAGGGCTAGACATCATTCCCATGCTATTTGAGACTGAGGTTGAGGGATGTTTGCAGCGTTTGGAGACGGTGCTGGCAACGCCGGGTCAGCCCTGCCTGCGGGAGGAAGTCACAATTCTGGCGCAGGAACTGGCGGGATTGGGAGAGATGCTGCAACTCGGAGCCTTTACTAGTTTGTGTGAATCGGTAGTGAGCCGGTTCAAAGAAACTCCCGATCAGGTAGTCGCGATCGCCCATGCAGCTTTACAAGCATGGCGTAAAACGCAAGCCTTGGTCATGGCTGGGCACTTAGATCGATTGCCAGTGGAAATCACTCTTTCTGAGGAATCCTTGATCACTGAAGCGCTTGAAGTAGCAGTGGCAGAAATTGAAACCCCCGATGCCGCAAGCTTCTCCGAGATTCCTGTGATCGAAGTGCAACCCCTTCTGCCGCAGAAGTCCCAGCAGACTGCTCGAAAACGAGCCGCTGCTCAAAGTTCTCAAATCACAGATTTCAAAATTCTGGAAAGCACTGTCGATTCCTTCACAACCATTGATGAAAACCAGGATGCAACGGTTCGGGTCTCTATTCGGCAACTACATCGACTCAATGATCTGTTTGGAGAACTAACCATTGATCGAAATGGGCTGGATTTATATCTCGGTCGCTTGCGTAGCCTGGCAGCTTCTCTGACTCGACGACTCAGAACCCTGGAACAAACCAATGCTCAGGTGCGGCATGTCTATGACAGAACAAATAGCCAGACATTTAATCCCTCAATGCCCCTACTCATGGGTTCTGCTGTCTATCCCCTCTCCCCTGACTCACAGCCTGGTTATCCAGATTCGAGAAACGATAGCAGCAATATCATTAATGGCAAATTTGATGCCCTTGAGATGGATCGCTACAACGAACTGCATCTTCTGTCGCAGGAAGTGATGGAAACCATCGTTCAAGTTCAGGAATTAACCAGTGACATCGAACTGAGTCTGGATGAGACGGAACAAACTGCTCGCAATATCAACAAAACAGCAAAACAACTGCAAAGCAGCCTGACCAAGATCCGCATGTGTCCCCTTTCAGACATTGTGGACCGGTTTCCTCGCGCGCTGCGAGAGCTATCGTTGCAGTATGGTAAGTCTGTGCGGCTGAATGTGGTTGGTGGCAACACTCTCATCGATCGCAATATTTTGGAGCAGCTCAACGATCCGCTCATGCACCTGCTCCGCAATGCCTTTGACCACGGGATTGAAAATCCCAACATCCGCAGAGAGCGCGGCAAACCCGAAGAGGGACTGATCGAAATTCGCGCCGTTCACCGTGGGAATCGCACCTATATCACCCTTAGCGATGATGGCGGTGGCATTCCCCTTGATAAAGTCCGCAATCGCGCCGAACAGATGGGACTTGACCCGATCCTCCTGGCCAACGCCAGCGATGAAGAACTGCTGACCTTAATCTTTGAGCCGGGATTCAGCACAACGGAGCAGGTAACAACCCTTTCAGGCCGTGGGGTTGGGATGGATGTGGTGCGCGATAAACTGAGGCAAGTCCGGGGTGAAATCAGCGTCAACACTCAAGCCGGGGTTGGCACAACCTTCACGCTCTCCGTCCCCTTCACGCTCTCTACTGTGCGCGTGCTGTTGATCGAGAGCAACGGGATGTTGTTGGCCTTTCCCTCCGATGTGATGGAAGAAGTGTTCTTGCTTAATCCGGATGACGTTATCACCACCGCAGGCAGTGAAGTAATTAACTACCGGCAGACCTTGCTGCAGTTAGTTCGTTTGTCTCGCTGGCTGGTGTTTAACTGTCCCCACTATCCCCATGATTTAGAAACTCCCCCAACAATAAATATTCCTGCCGTTTTAGTGGTGAATCAGGGCAACCAATTTGTTGGAATTCAGGTAGACCGTTCCTGGGGAGAACAGGAAGCCGCTATCCGGCGAGTAGAGGGCAACATCTCCCTGCCACCAGGATTCAATAATTGCACCATCATGGGGGATGGACGCGTGGTGCCCTTAGTAAACGTGTCTGACTTGCTGCACTGGATTACCAGTTACGAGCGATCGTCTGGCACTCGACCGATCCCATCCCCTAAAATTCCCATCTCCTCTAAAACTCACCCCTATAGCAGTGAACCAGCCAACCCATTACCCACCAGAGAGCGCTTCTCCATCCAAAAAGACACCATCCTGATTGTGGATGACTCCATTAACGTCCGACGTTTCCTGGCACTTACATTAGAACGGGCTGGCTACCGGGTGGAGCAAGCCAAAGATGGACAGGATGCCCTGGAAAAATTGCACTCAGGCATGTGTGTGCAGATGGTCATCTGTGACATCGAAATGCCTCGCCTGGATGGTTATGGCTTTTTGGCAAAGGTCAAAGCTACCCCTTCATTAGACTCCGTTCCCATTGCCATGTTGACATCCCGAAGTGGTAATAAACATCGCCAACTTGCCCTTAATCTTGGAGCATCAGCCTACTTCTCCAAGCCCTACAATGAGCAAACGCTTCTACGCACCCTCCAACAGCTCATAACAAATCCTGAAAAATAACTGCAATTTATTTTTGCAGTGATCGAGAGAATTATCCCAGATGCTAGAACTATAGGGAAAAGAGCGTGACATCCGGAGAAATACTCAGCATGTCACACCCTTCTCTCTCACTCCAGGATTTTCCATCCTTTCTCAAACAGGACTACCGGACTATCTTCGTTAGGGGTTGAAAATGACCAATTAGGTCCTCTGCCTACTCCGACCAATTGAGTAATGGCAAGCTGAGTAACCGCAAGCTGAGTAATCGCAAGCAAATGAAACTCCCTCTTTCCCTTGCCCTGGCTATATTTGTCGCTGCTCCAGCGTTAGCACAGGAAGCCATCCCCAATCGTCTCATTGACTATGGCAAGTTCAGGGAAATAGTCCTTCAGGCTTCGCAAGAGCGAGAGTCAAAGCGTCTAACTGAAGCTCAGTTTATGACGATGATGAAAGAGAAGAGTATTGTGCTGCTTGACGCTCGGAGTGAATCTAGATACGCCTTGCGGCATATCAAAGGTGCAGTCAACCTCCCCTTTACAGAATTCACGGAACAATCCCTTGCCGCTATAATTCCCAGCAAGGATACCAAGATATTAATTTATTGCAACAACAATTTTGAAGGAAGCCCCATTGCCTTTGCGACAAAAGCGCCTGCGGCTTCCCTTAACCTATCAACCTACACATCTTTAAAGGCTTACGGGTACAGTAATGTGTTTGAGCTGGGTCCCCTGCTCAGCCTCTCTACAACAAAGATCCCCTTTGAAGGCAAAGAAGTCAGCAATAGTGTTCCAGGGCAAGATAGGAAGAAACCCGCTCTAAGCCATCTGGTTGGGCATTGATAGAGAGTAAGATAGAGACTGGAATAGAAATGGATAGGGTGGCGGCAACCCTATGGGTTCAGCCCATTAACCAAAGCGACCCCTCACGTAATCTTTAGTGGCCTGTTGCTGGGGATTATCGAAAATTTGTTGGGTAGGAGCAAATTCCACCAGGTAGCCGCTCCGTTTTCCTTTTTTTATTGCGATAGTACAACTTACCATCCAGGTGAAATCCTTCAATCAAATCGTTTAGCCGATTAAAGCAGCGTAGTAGAGTACTTTTACCACAGCCAGAAGGACCGATCAGAG
>JBAUTA010000285.1:0-5345 GCA_049581985.1 Kovacikia sp. | reverse complement strand
TGCCTGTTGAGCCGCTACAACAATGGGTGTATTCCCCCGCAGCAAGAGCATCTCAATCCGCGTATAGCTATACAAAACGTGCAAAGGCTCCTTCAAGAAAAACTCGATCCCGTGAGGGCGGATCAAGTATTCCAATAATCTCTGCCGGGAAATCATGCCAAAAAACTGCCCCTGTTTGATCAGAATGGCTCCTGGAAGTAGGGGAGTTTGCTCAAACATCTGAGCAAGTTCCAACCCCAAACACTCTGAATCAATCTGAAAACTATAGAGCGGCAAATCTTGAAGCGTGGATTCCAGATGCAGAGCCTGGTTGCTCCCTTCATCCAGGGTCGGAGGCGCAAATTGATGACTGGATTCGCTTGGCACGAAGTGACAAAACACTATAAAAATCCCAGGTGTAAATGAAGTATTTATAGCTGAAAGGTTCCCCCTCAGCTATTCCTACCAGTCTGCCCAAATTTAGCAAGCAGGTTAACACAGGAAAATATAGCGATCCTATTGGGAGTGTGAGCCAGGATTCCAGTGGAATCCTGGCTCACAAACCGCTCAAACTCACAACTGATTTAGGACTGTGATTTAGGACCGTAATTTAGGACTGCTATATAGGAGATGAGGGAGTTATCCGCCCCCCTTCTCCGCCCCTTTCTGAATCGATGTTTTAACTAAAGGAGCAAGCTTCGCACGCCAGAATCGATTATCAGGAAAGGTTTTGACTCTACTTAAAACATTTTGCCATCTGCCCTCCCTCAGGGCTTTTTGAGAAGCATAGTATTCTGCTTCTGCTATCTTCCAGTCTTGCTGCCATTGGGCAATTTCCCCCTGGGCTAATCGGTAAACAGGGTTATTCGCAGGAATTGTCTGGGCTAGAGCGATCGCACCTTCAAGATTTCCAGAGTGATAATACTCGGTTGCCTCTGCCAGGGTGCTTGTGCTGCTGTTTGGGGGGATTGGTCGAGTCGTTTTGGCTAGATTTGCAGGAACGCAACTAGTCACGGTTAAGTCCTTGAACACCCAACCCTCTAGAGGAGCGCTGATTCTCAACCAACCTTCACTTTCATCAACAACGGTTAACTGGGTTCCGTTTCTAAGTTTGCCAATGATATTGTCGGGTGCAGAAACCGGACTGGAGCGGATATTGAGTGGTGGGTTGGGGTCTGTAGCGATCGTCTTACAAATCTTCCCGGAGGATGAAAACCAGGGAACACGGGTGAGACCCGTTAGCAGCGAAGGATGAAAATGCAAGATTAGCGTTGTGATTCCAACTGTTGTTGCAAAGAGAGCTAAACCCGCCCCCACCAGCAGGGCAGGATTATAAACCGTAGCAGCCTTGATCCTCTCGTCAGTTGGCTCTTTGTGCCCTTTGCCGCCTGCGTCTCCGTGCTTATCTACCCTGGTCATTTTTTGTCTGACTTTTTGTTTGACTAAAATCAACTTCAAATTTAAAGTCTACAGTTCCTGTTTGGATTCAGCTTAAGTAGTTTTGCCAAACTTCACTTTGAGCTGCGTGCTAAAACGGAAGATCATCTTCGTCAGAGTCCGTTTCATCATCTGCCCCCACGTCTATATTGCTATCTATGGCACTCCAGGTTGCAGCAATTGACTTTTCCGGTAAAGCCCCTGGCTCGATATCAGCAATTTCTGCTGACCCGGCAACCCCTTCATCGTCAGACAGGTCTACAACCTTTCCCCCAAAGAACTCGGCAAGTTGTTTTGCTGCCCGTGATACATCATCTTCTTCCCAGGAAGAGATCGGAGCAGTATCGGTCGATGGGGAGGAGGCAGGTGTTTGGGCGGGCGCGGACTGGGATTGGTGATACTTGGACGTACTTTCAGCGGGAGAACGATCCTGAGGGGGGCGAGGTAAATCGGGTTGGGGGGCTGATGGACTTTGCTCCTCAACCATCCTTGCCTCTAGTTGGCTGGAGGTCTTACAAAGCATAGAGCCTGATGGAGCCGATAGTTCCCTGGCTGCTTTTAGCTCTGCGGGAGTGACCAGATCTAAACTTACTCTCACACTCCGGCTAAGGGACTGCTCAAAGGCAGCTTCCAAATTTGAGATTTTTGTCTTGGCTGTTTTAAGCCACTGGGCAATAACACCCACGTGGGCTTCCTGCTCAGTCAAACTGAGTAAGCACCCTTGCTGGCGCAACAACGTTTGGGTCGAGAAAGGCTGAATTTGCTTCAATGTTTCCTGCCAGATAGCGCCCAATCCAACCGTGCCAGATGGAAGTCCACTGCCTACCTGGGAATCTAAATTCGTTGCTTCCTGGTCAGGTTCAGTAGCAGGGGGCGAAGCCGTCTGATTCTGCTCCACAGTTGGCCGAGGGTTGCCGGGAGGAGAAGGCGGGGGTGGAACGATCGCAGCAGATGTTGTGGGGTTGGATACAGGCTGGGGTTGGGGAGGGTTGCCAGCAGGCAGATTTTGGGAGCCTACTCTCTCCAGAGTTCCCCCTTGCCGCCCCTTGGAAACAGTTGCCTGATTGGTTATTCCATTTGTGGCAACCAGAGTTTGGGCGATCGCCGAGGGCAATAACCCCATCAGCGTTACCTCCAGCCACAATCTGGGTTGAGTTGTATTTTTAAGTTGCACCTCGCAACTTCGTAGGTGCTGTTGTCCAGCCAGGATAGTACGGGTCTCCAAATCTTTGGCAAACTCACAGAGCTGAGTCCAGGTAGAGGCGGTCAAGGCTACCAGATCACCGCGGGCGGGAGCGGTTTTAGCGATCAGCAAATCCCGGTAAAAGCTGGCAAGGTTTTGCAGCACGATTAATGGTTCGCGTCCCCGATCCATCAGACGGCGGGTACTGTCGAGAAGGGTTTCGGGGTTGTCCTGGGCGATCGCCTCCAGCAAGCTCATCAAATCTCGTTCAGGTACAGATCCTACAAGATCCCATACCTTTTCAACGGTTACCTCACCCGCCAGTAGACTAAGTTGATCTAGCAGACTCTGAGCATCTCGCAGTCCTCCCTGAGAAATTTGACCCACTAACGTCACTGCTTCATCAGTAATGGAGATTTTTTCCTGATTGGCGATTACCCTCAAATGCTTGACCATTTCATCTAAAGGAATCCGCCGAAAATCAAACCGCTGACAGCGAGAAATAATGGTGGGCAACACCCGTTGAGGATCAGTAGTTGCCAGCACAAAGACCACCCGATCGGGGGGCTCCTCCAGCGTTTTCAGCAGCGCATTGAACGCTGCGGTACTGAGCATGTGGCATTCATCAATCACATAAACTTTATAGCGACATTGGACAGGGGCAAACTGCGCGCGCTCAATCAACTCTCGAATGTTGTCTACGCCCGTGTTGCTGGCAGCATCGATTTCGATAATATCCAGAGCAGAGCCGTTGGCGATCGCCTGACACACCTCACAGACTCCACAGGGATTTTCCGTTGGCTTTTCTGCTTTGAGACAATTGAGCGACTTTGCCAGAATCCGGGCACTGGAGGTTTTGCCCGTTCCCCGCGCTCCTGTAAACAGGTAAGCAGGCGCAATCCGCTGCTGTTGTAAAGCATGGGTAAGTGTGGTGGCAATTGCCGCCTGCCCTACCAGATCGGCAAAAGTCTGGGGGCGATATTTGTGGTGCAGCGGTTGATAGGACATAGTGCTTCACAGTTCCCTATCTTCTAATTCCCTAAACAATAGGATGAGCTGGCGATAGCGTGACTCATCAGTATAACCAATCCGATGCAGTACCTATGAACTCATTGTGTTTTGCAACACCATATCAGGCCAGTGCAGCAGAAAAAACGGTGAAAACCCTTTTCTGATGGCACGACTCGGTTTTCCCTTGCTCACGATTAATGAAGTCTACCTAGTTACTATACAATTCATCTGCTTACTGCCGCAGTGGGATCTCCACACGGAACTCGCTCCCTTCACCAAGTTCGGATTCGCATTGTAGAATTCCTCCATGTTTCTCGACAACAATCTGGTGGCTAATCGATAATCCTAATCCCGTCCCTTTTCCAACAGGCTTTGTGGTGAAAAATGGATCAAAGAGTCGTTGACGAAGAGATTCTGGAATACCACAACCGTTGTCTGCAATCCGAACCACCAGCCAACCATTACTAGCCAACTCGGTCCGAATCCAAATACAGGGTTTGTCTGGTTGAACCATGCTATTCAGGTGGCGAGAGCGCTGTAAAGCTTGTTGAATTTTGAGTTCTAATTCCTTGTCTGGAGAACGCTGTCCCTGATCAAATTTTGGACCTTCTTCAAAGGAATCGATCGCATTATTAATGAGATTCATAAATACCTGATTCAACTGCCCAGCATAACACTCCACATTGGGTACATCGCCATACTCTTTAACCACTTGAATCCCAAATTGTTCTGACTTGCCCTTCAGACGATTCTGTAGGATCAGTAAAGTGCTCTCAATTCCTTCGTGAATATCAACTAGTTTTACTTCAGCTTCGTCAAGACGTGAAAAATTGCGCAGTGACACAACAATCTGACGAATTCGATCGGCCCCTACTTTCATAGAAGTAATAAGCCTTGGCAAATCATTTTGCAAAAAGTCAACATCAATTTGTTTGATGTACTCCTGGATCTCATCAGGCAAAATTGGGAAGTACTTTTTACAAAATCCTGCGACTTTCAATAAATCTTGAGTATATTCAGAAGCAGGGTTGAGATTACCATAGATAAAATTTACAGGGTTATTGATTTCATGAGCAATCCCCGCAACGAGTTGTCCCAAAGAAAACATTTTCTCACTATGCACAAGTTGAACCTGGGCTTTCTCAAGATCCTCTAAAGTCTTGGAAAGTTTCAGAGTTCGCTCTTCAACTCTCTGTTCCAACTCCTGATTAAGTATTTGTAGAGAATTTTCAACTGTTTTGCGATGTTCAATTTCCTGCTTCAACCTCACATTCTGGTCTTCTAAAGTCTTAGCTAGATTGTGCAATTTTAAATGAATCCTTACCCTTGCCAGAGCTTCTTCACGCTGGAACGGTTTCGTAATATAGTCAACGGCTCCTAAAGATAATCCAGCAACTTTATTTTCAGCATCAGATAATGCTGTTAAAAAAATGACGGGAATATCAAAAGTTTTAGGATCTGCCTTTAACCGACGACAGGTTTCAAACCCATCAATTCCGGGCATCATAATGTCCAGCAAAATAAGTTCAGGTGGATGATATTGAACCTGCTCTAGCGCTGTTTCCCCATCCAGTGCAACGGCAATTTGGAAACCAGCCCCTGTCAAGGTATCAGCAAGAACCTCCAGGTTGGTTGGGTTATCATCCACAATCAGAATTGATTTCGATATTGTATTCATAGCCATATTATTTGTTTCCTTCAGTTGGCTGATGAACTTATAAATATTGTTCTACAT
>JBAUTA010000284.1:0-8437 GCA_049581985.1 Kovacikia sp. | reverse complement strand
GTGAAGTACAGTGAGGGTGCTTCGCGCCCCACTGTGCCTCACATTTCTGTACTTCACCCAAGTGCAAACCGCTATAAGGGGGGAATGGGGGCGTTGCCCCCAGCCAGGGGTTCCACCCCTGCACCCTGTCCTAACCACTATGGCTAAGGCTTTAGCTGTTAGCTCGTCGCGTTAATTAATACCAATTTAAAAAATGAAGGTTGCAGATGGGGGTGTGGGGGCTTTGCCCCCAGCCAAGGGGTTCCACCCCTGTACCCCGTCCCCAATCTAGCCCTGTTCGCTATTTAAATTGGTATAAGTAGGTGTCATTAACGATAAAAAGGGTGGATCCCCTCCACCCCCGAAATCATCTTTAGTTTAATTGCATCCAGCTACTTAGCGATTAAGCTAATCATTAAGTGCTGAGGACTGGGGACTAGGTATGAAATTGCTCAGCACTCAGTCCTTAGTTTTAATTACTCCCCGAATAGGCAATTAATTCCCCCCTATCCCCAGCTTGTCCTTAGACCGAACTCGTAAGAGGATGCTTTAAAAGTCCTACTGTTGGTAGTGAAATGTGAGATCCTGCTTAAAAAGGGGGACTTTAAATCAATCCTTCTTGCCCCAATCGGACGACTCTACCCCCTACTCACCCCACTCCATTTCCATGCTGACCTCCACAGACTTTAGCGGCCTGCTCAACCAGCGTTTTTTTACCAACCTCTTCCCCATTCCGGCAACCAATGACCTGGGCAAGGGCATGGTTCCGCCTAACTTTGAGTTACCGGATGTCACCAGTGGCAGGCGGATAAAATTAACAGATTACAAGGGACGGAAGTCGGTGATTCTGGCGTTTACCCGGATTTTTACCGAAAAGCAGTATTGCCCGTTTTGCTTCCCCCACATCAAGGTATTGAATGAGAATTATGAGCAGTTTCGCGATCGCAACATCGAACTGCTGATGGTCACCAGCACCGATATCCAGCAGAGTAAAATTGTTGCCCGTGATTTGAGCTTAAAGATGCCCTTGCTGAGCGATTCTACCTGTCGAGTTTTTCGTGCCTACAGGACTGGACAGGCTCTCGGTGCGCCCCTCCCCGCCCAATTTGCGATCGATCAACAGGGCAGATTGCGCTATAAACACCTGTTTTCGTTTCTGGATCATAACGCCAGTATAGAAACCCTGCTGAAGGGGTTTGAGAAACATTAACCATAATCAATCTCTTATGGCTGCATAATCTTAAGTTCTGTGAGCGTTGGTACATCTTTCAAGTAGGGACCCATCAGCAGTAAGGTGGTTTGCGTATCCAAATAGTCCGTTGGCTGAATTCCGATGGATTCCTGGAAGCGGTTGAGCGCCTGCTTAAAGTCCGATGCAGTCGAGGTTAGAAAGCCTGATCGGCGCAGATAGTCTGACGCCTGAGCTTGAGTAATTGCAATCTCGCTAGGCCGAAAGATGGGGACATACTGCTGCCGCCAGATTTCAGCAAATTGACTGCGATTCAACGCATAGATCTTGCCCCGTGCGGGGTCACCGATCGCAGCCTGCTCCTGATTCATCGCCAGCAGGGCAACAGCGTGGGGCAGTTTTCGTGGTCCATCCAGGAGCCATACACCCAGTACAGCAGGGCGATTAATCCGCATCATTTGTTCCCAGGTGGGAGCTAGTTCAATGCCCTCCATACCCATTTCGCGGGCTGCCTTAATCAGTTGGGGCATAGAAGTTCCCAGACGACTGGTGCCCGCCAATTTTGCCACACTTGATTCGGTTGCATTGCTGCCCCACCGTCGCAGCACGGTTGCCAAGGCTGAAGGCGCACAACTACTCATGGAGGTTTGCTGAAACACGCCATTAGGTTGCAAATAATCGTGCAGTTCGGAATGAATCGGTGCGAGAAAGTAGGACTCTGCGGTGCTAAACCCACCCACCCCCAGCAACCCGATCAGAATGACAGCGATTACCTGCGATCGCGCCGTTTTCCAACTGACCATGAGTGCCAGACCACAAAATCCCAGAAGAACCACTCGCATGATGGTCCAGGTAACGCGCATCCCATAAATCCGCCACTCTAAAGGCAAAACCTGCATCTGGGGAACATTCAACGCCAATACAATAAGCGCTACATACAATCCCAGAAATAACAGAGAAAGCGCCGGTTTCCCCTTAAACAGGTCGTCTGCGGTTGCGCCCTTACGCAGCATCAATCGCCCAAAGCGGGTGCCCCAGCGAAATAGTAGTCCTCCCAGAAGCAGGGTAATGATGGTTTCTAGCAGCATGGGTAGGTCGTGAGATGATGGTTCTCGTCCTGTTGAGCCAGGCACCAGCGTCGGAAAGTATCCCAATTCATTGTCAAGCTGGGAGATGCTTTGCTTCTCTGCGTTCGGCTCAGAATGGCCCTGGATCCTTACCCGCCCCTACTGGGACACCATCAGACTGAAGCTATTACTTGAGGGCACGGGTTTGGTAGATATGGCTGTTGCCAGTTTGATTAAGACAGAGGATGAAAGGGGTAATGCCCCGATTACCCCCAGTCAGGGGAGGAAATCCTGTACCCTGTCCTAACAATCATGACTACGGCTATAGCCTGTTTCACGAACCAATCAGTTAAAAAAGATTAAAAACCCTGCTCCCATAGGAAGCGTCTTTCCTATAAGCTGTATTCTTCCAGCAGCCACTTCTGAAAGAGGGCGTTTTATTCTAGTGCAGCGCTTGCCCAGGGAGATCCTGAACGCAAGCACTGTTTAGCTGGCAATTCCACGGGGAACCCCTTCCAGGGCTTCATCTTCAGTCTCGAAAATCTCAAAAACCGAATCCATCATTGTGACTTCAAACACCAAGCGGGCTTCGGGGTGAACATTGCAAATCCGAAAGCTGCCTCTGACCTTATCCGCATCTCGCATTCCAGCGACCAATGAGGTTAAGCCAGAGCTATCAATAAAGTTGACCTGCCCCAGGTTGACCACAACATGATGGCTGAGTTTGGAGATACACTCCTGGAGTTTTAACCGAAACTGCCAGGCGGTTGTGATATCCAGACGCCCACTGGGAGTCAGCACAATCACAGTTTTCCCATCCTGCGTGGTATGAGTCCGTTGCTCCATGTGAATTGATTTCTGCTCCATAGGGATCGCTACCCTCTCCTAAGAATTGTGGATATTTGGGGTGGTTTTGACAGAGATATGCAAAGCACTGGCCCTGGAAAGCGTTGATGTACAATGCTCAAGCAGGGTGAACGCTGCCAGAACAAGGATTAAAAGTTCTGGTCAGACAAAAATAAGCAGACCCTTCCTGATGAAGGCACGGAGCCTGACTTCTTCTAGTTTGGACAGAATTTCAAAAATTGCAACACGATCGGCAAATCATCTATCTCCCAGTAGTCTACCCCAGACTTCTCAGGTTAGTAGAGACCAATTCACCCAATCTTGAGGCTTCAAGAAAATTTCATAGAGTTCAGCTTCGCGGGTGTTTGGCTCTGGCTGATAGCCATATTCCCAGCGTACCAACGGTGGCAAAGACATGAGGATGGATTCGGTGCGTCCGTTAGTCTGCAAGCCAAAAATGGTGCCCCGGTCATAAACCAGGTTGAATTCAACATAGCGTCCACGGCGATAAAGCTGAAAGTTCCGCTCCCGATCGCCATATTCCTGGGATTGTCGGCGCTCTGCAATCGGTACATAGGCCGATAGAAAAGCATTGCCGCACGCCTGCACAAAGGCAAACAGTTGATCCCAATTCCGTTCTCCAATTTTGCCTACCTGCTGGCTGTGGAGCGCCGCTGGGCCATTAGCATCAGGACCGTGGTAAAGCGTTCCCCGACCATCCTGATAGTCAAAGAAAATACCACCTACACCCCGGGTTTCCTGACGATGCTTGAGATAGAAGTATTCGTCACACCAGAGTTTAAACGTCGGATAGTACTCGGCGTGGTGAAGATCACAGGCTTGCTTCAGGGTGCTGTGAAAGTGAACCACATCCTCAGCAAAGGGATAGTAGGGTGTCAGATCAATCCCTCCCCCAAACCACCAGACTGGACCTGCTTCAAAATAGCGATAGTTCAGGTGGACGGTGGGGACATACGGGTTACGGGGATGCAGCACCATGGAGGTGCCTGTGGCGTAAAACTCATGCCCTGCAGCTTCTGGACGCTGGACCAGAATTGAAGGAGGTAGATTCTTACCCCAAACTTCAGAAAAATTGACGCCCCCCTGCTCAAAGAGATTTCCTTCCCTGATAACACGCGATCGCCCGCCGCCACCTTCTTCACGCTCCCAGGAATCCTCGCGAAAGGTTTCCTGGCCGTCTACCTGTTCCAATCCCTGACAAATGCGATCTTGAAGATCTTGGAGGAACTGGCTAACCCGTTCGCGGGAGTTAGAGGGTGGAAGAGAATTAGATGCGATCGTCTCAGGAGTAGAAAAGGCAGTCATAGGGCTCTATGTTATCTGAAGAGAAAAGCGATCAATTGGACTAGAAAAAATTTTATGCCTAATTAGCCTATCGCGAATTGGGACCACAACCAACCGAAACGTTGGGCGATCCAGAGCATCGGGCTTCGACTTCCCTCCGCACTCGGTCAGTTATGGGTTGGGCGGAGTCGAAACCCACCCAAAATGCCAGATCTTTGTGTTGCCAGGTTAATATTTCTGGCCCAACTCCAAATTCACAGATCCGGGTTCTTTGCTTCACGTGCAACTTAAATTCACATTGGCTTATGATGCAAGAGATAACTCTGTTGACTAGGACTTGTGACCCAACCTGACGCGTTTCCCCTGGCACGCACTCCCCTCTATTCTCTCTCCATCGAATTAAATGCTCGAATGACCGAATTCTCCGGGTGGGAAATGCCTGTGCAGTATAGCGGCATTACCCGTGAGCATCAGGCAGTCCGCACTTCTGCTGGAATATTTGACATTTCCCACATGGGCAAATTTCAACTCACAGGCAAAAATTTGCTTGACCAATTCCAGCAGCTAGTTCCCTCTGACCTCAGTCGGTTACAGCAGGGTCAAGCCCAGTATACGGTCTTGCTCAATTCCCAAGCGGGCGTCGTTGATGACTTGATTTTTTACAACCAGGGAACGGATGAGTCCGGGCAGCAACGGTGGGTTGTGATTGTCAACGCTGCCACTACCGAGAAGGACAAAACCTGGATGCTTGAGCGCCTGGACTTAAGTCAGGTAAATTTTCGAGACACCTCTAGCAGCAAAACTTTGATAGCAGTGCAGGGTCCCGAAGCGATTAAGCAGCTACAGCCCCTGGTAAAGGAAGATCTTTCCACTGTGAAAGCTTTTAGTCACCTGGAGGGCACTGTTCTTGGTCAACCAGGATTTCTCGCTCGTACAGGCTACACCGGGGAAGATGGCTTTGAAGTGATGACCGATCCAGAGGTGGGTGTGGAACTGTGGCGATCGCTCATCCAGGCTGGGGCCGTTCCCTGTGGTTTAGGCGCACGCGATACCCTGCGATTAGAAGCTGCCATGGCCCTCTATGGACAGGATATTGATGACACCACCACGCCTTTAGAAGCCGGATTAGGCTGGCTTGTTCATCTGAACAGCAAAGGCGACTTCATCGGGCGATCGGTGCTAGAGCAACAAAAGCAGGCAGGGGTCAACCGCAGGTTGGTAGGCCTGCAAATGCAGGGACGTAACATTGCCCGTCACGGTTATCCCGTCTTTTACGATGGCAAATCCATTGGCGAAGTCACCAGCGGCACCCAATCCCCAACCCTGGGGCAGGCGATCGCCCTCGCCTACGTGCCCACCCCCCTCTCCCAACCTGGTCAGTCCTTAGAAGTTGAAATTCGAGGTAAACTCTATCCGGCAGTGGTTGTTAAGCGCCCCTTCTATCGCCGATCGAAATAAGGTAGAAGCAAAGGGGAGGGGTTACCGGAACAGGGTGCAGGCGATCCAAACCTTTTCCCGAAGATTTTGTCCTGAGCAGTTAGATTTCATTTAGATTTCATTCAACACTCTATTCCCCCTTTTTAGTTCCCATCTTAGTTTTCATCTTTTTGTCCCTGACTTCTGACATTACCTGGAGGATACCTATGGCATTTGAATACCCTGACGACCTGAAATACCTGGATTCCCACGAATACGCTCGCCTTGAGGGAGAAATTGCCACGCTTGGGATTACGGCTTTCGCTGTTGACCAGTTGGGCGACATCGTATTCTTAGAGTTGCCAGCGGTCGGTGATGCTATCGAAAAAGGTGAAAAGTTCGGTACGGTTGAATCCGTCAAGGCAGTAGAAGATCTAAACTCTCCCGTCACGGGAACGGTGATAGAAACCAATACTCCCCTTGTTGATGCACCGGAACAGCTAGCAGAAGACCCTTACACCGAAGGTTGGTTGATCAAAGTGCGGGTTAATAATCCTGGAGATCTGGACGATGCCCTTACCGCTACCGAGTATCGGGAGCAGGTTGAGGGTGCGTAACCAGAGGAAGCTCCTTAGACCCTTTGGAAAAAAATAAAAGGTTAGTAAAGCCGCTGAGGAATTCTACTCAGAAGCTTTTAAAGCAGTTACAGTTTGTTCATCAAATTTACTCTAAGCTACTCTCGAAGCCAGAATCATTCATGCTAGAGCCTTCTACGTACCAATCCGATGTAAGTGTCAGCGGTCCTCAGGGAAACGAGAAAACACCTGACGAACAGAATGGAGCTACGATTCTATTCCCCCCTCCCCATCCACCCCTTCATTCTCTGGCCTATACGGATTCCTTCGAGACGCGGCATATCGGACCAAATGCCGATGATATTCGTCAAATGCTTGCCGTTTTGGGCTTTGACAGTCTTGAGCAATTGATTGACGCAACGATTCCAGCAGCAATTCGCTTACGCCGTCCCTTGCAGCTAGAGTCTGGGAAAGGCGAGTATGAACTGTTGCAAGAGCTAAAGGAAATTGCTGAGCAGAATCAAGTTTTCCGATCGTTTATTGGCATGGGGTATTACAACTGCATTACCCCAACCGTCATCCAGCGCAACATTCTGGAAAATCCTGGTTGGTATACCCAATACACCCCTTACCAGCCTGAAATTGCCCAGGGGCGTCTGGAGGCATTGCTCAACTTTCAGACAATGGTGACGGATCTAACTGGCTTGGAAATCGCTAACGCTTCCCTACTGGATGAGGGGACCGCCGCTGCCGAAGCCATGTCCATGAGCTATGGATTGACCAAATCTAACTCAAAAAACTTCTGGGTGTCTGAAGCCTGCCATCCCCAAACGATCGATGTCATCAAAACCCGTGCTATTGCTCTAGGAATTGACATCGTCGTTGGCGATCATCGGACTTTCCAGTTTGATCAATCCGTCTTTGGTGTGCTGCTGCAATATCCTGCCAGCGATGGAGCCATTTATGATTACCAGGAATTTATTGACCGTGCCCACGCCGCAAACGTCCTAGTGACTGTTGCTGCCGATCTGCTCAGCCTTACCTTACTGAAACCACCCGGTGAGTTTGGGGCGGATATTGCCGTTGGCAATACCCAGCGCTTCGGTGTTCCACTGGGCTATGGCGGTCCCCATGCAGCTTACTTTGCAACAAAGGCAGCATTCAAACGGCAGCTTCCGGGGCGTTTGGTTGGCGTTTCCAGGGATGCCCAAGGAAATCCTGCCCTGCGACTAGCGCTTCAAACCCGTGAACAGCATATTCGCCGGGATAAAGCAACGAGCAACATCTGTACGGCTCAGGTACTGTTGGCGATCATTGCCAGTGCCTATGCGGTTTACCATGGTTCCCAGGGACTGCGGCAGATTGCGGAACGGATTCACTCCATGACGACAATTCTGGCGATCGGACTCAAAGAGTTGGGCTATTCCCTTGGTTCAGAGCCGTTCTTTGACACCCTACGGATTGAGGTTCCCTCAGGCAAAGCAGCAGACATTACCAGACGGGCGCATTCTCACCACATCAACCTGCGTCAGATTGACGATCGCACCTTTGGCATTTCCCTGGATGAAACCATTTCCTCCGATGACCTGATTGCCCTCTTCCAAATTTTTGCTGGGGAGCATATTGCCCACTTCCTGCCTGAGGATCTGATTCCCTCATCCCATCCCCCCGTCATTCCTCCTTCCCTCCAGCGGGTCAGTCCTTACCTGACTCACCCCGTTTTTAATTCCTACCATTCTGAAACGGAATTACTACGCTATCTGTACCGCTTACAAACGAAGGATTTATCGCTGGCAACGGCCATGATCCCGTTGGGTTCTTGCACCATGAAGCTAAACGCAACTTCTGAAATGGTGCCGATCACCTGGGCAGAATTTGGACAGATTCATCCCTTCGCGCCTCTAGAGCAAACCGAGGGCTACCAAACCCTGTTTCAGCAATTGGAGGCATGGTTAGCCGAAATTACCGGATTTAGTGGGATTTCGCTTCAACCGAATGCTGGCTCCCAGGGGGAATACGCAGGACTGTTAGTGATTCGCCAGTATCACGAGTCTCGGGGG
>JBAUTA010000283.1:0-1637 GCA_049581985.1 Kovacikia sp. | reverse complement strand
GGACCCAGGAGTCGGTAGCCAGGAGTCAGAACTAAAGCAGGGGCTGGATTCTGACTCCTGCTTTAGTTCTGACCCGGCAGTGATTTCCCCCTGAAGTTGATAGCCCCTGATCATTGCCACCGTCAATACTTACCTGAGAAAACTCAAACTAAGTAGGTCATTGTAATTAAATGTAGGATGGGCAAAAGGCTGTGCCTGTGCCCATCGATAACCCAATGATGGGCACGCGATGCTTTGCCCATCCTTGTATCTTCAGAGGTAGGCAACCCGTCCCATCCTCGGTGAATAAAACACCGCTCTGTAGCCTGGGTGCCTGTATTTTTAAGAAGCGCATGGCAAGCCAGTTCCACCCAGGTGCTTGACACCGTTTAGTAGCGCTCGGAGCCACGCGGTTTGCCCAATGACATAAACTCGAACGATCGCTAGAGACTCAGATCTCGCATTTGCAAGGACGAGTTGTCAAACGGGCCAGAAAAACACATACCCCAGCATAAACCAATGACACCAGAAAAAATATGGGTCGGTATTGATGTTTGTAAAGCCAATCTGGATGTATACATTCTTCCTCAAGGATTAACCTTGCAGGTGCCCAACACCGAAGCGGGAGTGCAAACCCTGATTGATCACCTCAAAGAAACCCCACCCCATTTGGCGGTAGTTGAATCGACGGGTGGATTGGAGCGCATGCTCGTTTTGGGATTGCAGAGAGCCACCATTCCCGTCGCGATTGCCAATCCCAGAAAAGTCAAAGGATTTGCGACTGCCTTGGGTAAAGCCAAGACGGACAAACTCGATGCCGAGGTAATTGCCCGCTTTGCTCAAAGCGTGAACCTGCAACCCCAACAGATGATCGCCGCATCAGCCCAACAGTTGAGTGACCTGATGCAGCGCCGTCAGCAATTGGTCGAGATCCAGGTGGCAGAGAAGAATCGTCTCGCTCGTGCCTCAAAAACGATTCAGGCTGATATTGAAGACCATCTCAAACAACTCGAACAACGCCTGGAATCGTTGAATCAGCTGATTCAAGCGCTCGGACGACAGCAAGCTGATTGGCAGCGCAAAGACCAGATTTTGCAGTCGGTCAAGGGCATCGGTTCAGTCACAGCCGCCCTCTGTCTGGTGGAACTTCCCGAACTCGGCACGCTCAATGAAAAACAGATCGCTCGTTTGGTTGGGGTTGCCCCCATCAACCACGACAGTGGCAAACACCAGGGCAAGCGCATGATTGCAGGGGGACGTACTAGAGTTCGCTGTGGCTTGTACATGGCAACCTTAGTGGCAACTCGGCATAACCCCGTGATTCGCCAATTCTATGAGCGGTTGCTGGCAAAAGGAAAGCTCAAACAGGTTGCCCTGGTTGCTTGTATGCGAAAGCTACTGGTCATTCTCAATGCCATGATCCGTGACAACAAAACTTGGCAAGCACCTGCTTAGCCAAGCTTCAGAACCATCCAATCGCTAAACTGGACGGATAACCAGCGCCGTTATTTTGTCATGAGCATTGGGAGTTCAGAAAAATTTCCCCTCTCTCTTGACTTTCAAGACAATCGCTACGCAGGTTTTATATTTAATTGTGCTTTCCCACTTATAAGGCAATTTTTTTAAGCTCCAGGCAAGCAGGCTGTGTAAGTATCCAG
>JBAUTA010000282.1:0-1538 GCA_049581985.1 Kovacikia sp. | reverse complement strand
GAATATCTCGATTTTGTTGCTGGGATCGCAACCTGCACCCTTGGTCATGCCCACCCCGTCATGGTTGAAACGGTTACCCAGCAGATTCAGACCCTCCACCATGTCTCAAATTTGTATTATGTTGCAGCCCAGGGAGAACTGGCAAAATGGCTGGTTGAGCATTCCTGTGCCGATCGCGCCTTTTTCTGTAACTCCGGTGCAGAAGCGAACGAAGGAGCCATTAAACTGGCTCGAAAGTATGCCCACACGGTTCTGAATATTGAGAACCCAGTGATCATCACCGCCCATGCCAGTTTCCATGGACGCACCCTGGCAACCATCACAGCCACTGGGCAACCCAAATATCAGAAGGGATTTAGCCCACTGATGCCCGGTTTTTACTATGTTCCCTACAACGACATTGCTGCCCTGGAACGGGCGATCGACGAATTGGACAGCGGCGGCGATCGCCAGGTTGCTGCTATTTTGCTGGAGGCGTTACAAGGCGAGGGCGGCGTTCGTCCTGGAGAACAGGCTTACTTCCAGCGGATTCGGGAAATTTGCGATCAAAAAGGCATCCTGCTCATCTGCGACGAAGTTCAGGTTGGGATGGGTCGCTCCGGGCAATACTGGGGCTACGAAAATCTAGGTATCGAACCCGATATTTTTACCTCTGCTAAGGGATTGGGCGGCGGTATTCCGATTGGGGCGATGCTGTGCAAATCCTTCTGCGATATCTTCCAGCCAGGAGATCACGCCAGCACCTTTGGCGGCAACCCCTTTGCCTGCTCCGTGGCGCTTGCCGTCTGTAAAACTCTGGAACGAGAAAATCTGCTGACCAATGTCTGCGATCGGGGCGAACAGTTGAGAGAGGGGTTACGGGCAGTCGCCCAAAAGTATCCGGACACGATCGTCGATGTCCGAGGCTGGGGCTTAATCAATGGCTTAGAGCTAAAGGCAGACAGCCCTCTGACCTCACCCGAAGTCGTCAAAGCAACGATGGGTCAGGGGTTGTTACTGGTGCCCGCTGGTCCTAAGGTAATCCGCTTTGTGCCACCGCTAATCGTGACTGCCGCCGAAATCAAGCAGGCATTAGACGCCTTAGAAACAGCGTTAGCTTCTCTTTAAGGAGATTTTTAGCAAGCAAAATACCCCTAGGGGCAGGTTTGGCACTCAAGCAAGCGACTGAATGCAAAGACTCTGGCAAAACCTGCCCCTACCAATCCGGTACATTCTTGCTTGGAAATCTCCTAAGTTAAGGGCTCCTGGGTTCCCCAAGTCTGGGATAGGGGCAACTGGTTGGGCTAACCGATCCTTGGGGAACCCACTCCCAAGCCCCCTCCAAACGCACCTCTGGCTCGCGTTTCTGGACTGGAGTTGTGATCAGGAGCTGATACCAATTTAAAGAATGAAGGTTGCAGATGGGGTGTGGGGGCTTCGCCCCCAGCCAGGGGTTCCACCCCTGCACCCCGTCCCTAATCGTCCCTGTTCGCTATTTAAATTGGTATGACTTCCATCCCAGATTCAACCCCAGATTCAGGGCTGGAGGGCATTGGGCC
>JBAUTA010000281.1:0-2866 GCA_049581985.1 Kovacikia sp. | reverse complement strand
GGTGTGGGGGCTTCGCCCCCGCCAGGGGTGGAACCCCTGTACCCCGTCCAATCTGCCCTGTCCGCTATTTAAATTGGGATTACCAGCAATGCATTGAAGGAGTTGGATGCAATTCAACTGGGGCAATTCAAGCAGGGATAATTTCGGGGCTGTAGGGGACTTCGGTGAGCACTCCACCGAACGGTAGAACTCTGGGCCTGAGGACGGTGGGACGCTGCCCCTGCGGATCATTCACCATTCCTACCGATAGCCCTACGCAAACGCGTAAGGACATTGGAATTAAAGGGGGTGTGGGGGTGAAACCCCTGACTGGCTGGGGGTTTCACCTCTGTACCCCGTCCTAACCTATCGGAGTAGGGCTATACTTAGCAGTTACCTGGCAGTCCAGTTCCGGGTTGGGCTGAAAGCAAAGGGAATTCGCTTGCCCGTGACTTAGTGTTAATATAACACTAAGAAATTGGATTGACAAGCGCATGGCTCAATTCACGCGTTTAAGCAGTGCGGATAGATTATGGGCGGCATAGCCTCTGACAAAGGGGGATTGTTCGTTGAGGTGGGCAACCACCCCATTCAACCACCGGGGGAGTTTGCTGCTGATTCTGCGCCCTAAGCGATCGTGGAGTTGGTTCAGGATGCGATCGCCGGCAATGTCGTCTGTTCCGGGCCTGAGTAAACAATGGCTCCTGACGATGTGAAGGTGCTGCATGTCATTGTTCTGGATCACCTGAAAAATTTCCTGAAAAACCCGTTCTACCAGCTCATCCCTGACGGCATTCATGACTAGAGGTTGTAGCGTTAACAAGGGTTCGTCAGTGTGAAATACCTTCTCTAATAGGGAACGCCCTTCCAGACTAGCAATGCTCTCTAAAATCAATGCCAGATCGGGGGGATGGAGGAGATGGGTTTGCAGGCGACAAAAGGAGATCGGTTCCTGCCAGATTGCCAGCCAGTAGGCAATTTCCCGCTCCAGATCCGAGAGCCGATCTAGTTGGCGCTTAAGCATAGAACGGAGGCGATCGCCGATGACCACAGTATTCTGTTCCAGATAGGTGTTTACATTTCCCCCAAACACATCCCGAATCAGCGGGACCATAATTTTCAATGCCAGGGGGTTGCCACTATAGAGCCGGATCAGTGCCTTTAAGCTCTGCTCTTTGCCTGTGAAATGGGCAGTTTGCAGCAGTTCTAGCGCATCGGCTGCTGGCAATCCCTTAAGCGTCAACCAGCGAATCTTTTCGCCGTCGTGAGTGAATTCCGGGGGCTTTTCCTGGCTGGTTAACAGAATGCAACTCTGGTGGCGATCTTGGCTTAATCGTTGCAAGAAGCTGCCATAATCCTCATAGCCTGAGCGATAGGTCCGATTGGCAGTCAAGAGTGTCTCCAGCCCATCCAGTACTAACAAGCAACGCTGCTCTCGCAGATAATGGAACAGTTTGGAAATGCCTGTTTGGACGTCATGGGCACCATGAAACGGTTGATCGGCGGAGAAGGTGTGCAACAGACTATCTACGAGTTGGAGTAGGCTGGGTGCGGATTGGAGCGATCTCCAGAGAACGTATTGGAAGGGACGCGGGGAATCTGGAAGCAGGGAGGAAGATAGAAGCGGTGGGGGAGATTTTACCCCGACTGCCTGTTTTCCTGTTTCCCCGCTCCCCCCTTCCCTATCCTCTATCTGATCAACCAACGTCAATAGCAGTGCCGTTTTCCCAATTCCACCCAGCCCCAAAATAGTGATCAATTTGCAGCGATCGGACACAATCCATTCAGTTAACAGACTCAACTCTTGACTGCGCCCGAAAAATCGTTCGACATCGGGGGCTTCGTTCAAGTCATACAGGGTCTTTGGGGAAATCGTTGGCTGTTGAAACAGGTCCTCACTGGCGGGGTGTGGTTCCAGGTCTGCAATTTGCTCCCACTGGCTAATGCCCACTGCCTGACAGAGGGCGATGAAAATATCGCGCTGGATGCGATCGCCCAGCCAGAAACGGCGCAGGGTTGCTCTGGAGGTATGGGCATCCTGCCACCATCGGGCAGTGCTAGTTTTCGTCCAACCGCGCCGTTGTCGTGCCCGGTCAACCATTGCCAGTCCTGCTATGGAAGCTCTGAGCAAGTTTGTCATACCCATGCCATTGTGATGAGGAATGCTGGATTTTAGGGGTTAGAAATAATAGGGTCATTTTCGCAAATCCAATATTTAGAATGGTACGGGCCAATTACGGATTCCACGTCAAAAAGTAACCACGGCAGATGGAATCGGGATGCAGGCAGCATAGCTCCAACTGCAACCCCGATTCTATAGATTGGGATGGGTATGAAGTGGGCACTGGGGTGAGCACTGGGATGAGCACTGGGGTGAGCCTTTCTCTCAATCGAGGGCATCTACGCTGAAAACAAGAGAAAATCGCTCCAGGAGGATGCAGCCATGACTCAAACCCCCTATCTTGAAAGTCAGACGGGTGGCTTGTATGTTGAATCGCCCCAGGGACAATCCCTTGTTTTTCCGCTTAAGCACACGCAGGTGCACGCCAAAATTGCCGGAAACCTGTCACGGGTGGAGGTGACTCAGACCTTTGAAAATCCCTTCACGGCACCCCTGGATGCCACTTACATTTTTCCGTTGCCAGATCAGGCAGCGGTGGATGAGATGGAGATTCGGATGGGCGATCGCACCATCAAGGGCAGCATCAAAAAACGGCAGGAAGCGCAGCAGATCTATGAGCAGGCAAAGCAACAGGGATATACTGCCGGATTGCTGGAACAGGAGCGAGACAATATCTTTACCCAATCCCTTGCGAATATTAAGCCAGGTGAGCAAATTGAGGTCATGATTCGTTACACCGATGATTTGAAGTTTGAAGGGGGGGAC
>JBAUTA010000280.1:0-2188 GCA_049581985.1 Kovacikia sp. | reverse complement strand
GTCTCAGGATCACGGATTCAATAACTTGAGCAATTGCCTGGCTGGGTGGGCATGGAATTACCAAGCCTCTTCCCAAATTCGCAGGCTATTAAGTTTTTCCTATATAAAATGGTAACTCCGATTAAATATTTCTATTTAACTTAACTGTAAGCAGGGCGTAGGGCTGCACCTCAGACGGGGTGTTCCAGTCCCCTCGCCCCCAAAACTATCTTTAATATAATTGCGCCCACCTACTTACGAGTCCACCTATCATGGCAAGAGTATTGGTCGTTGAAGATGAGCGAGTCATTGCACGTCATCTTCAGTCGGTCTTGGAGAGGCTAGGTCACACCGTGACAGGCAGCACCGACTCTGGCATTCAGGCTATTCAAGCTGCAGCAGCCACTAAACCCGATGTGGTGATTATGGACATTAGCCTCAAGGGAAACATTGATGGGGTAGAAGCAGCCGAGCAAATTTACCAATCTTTTAATATCCCGGTCATTTATCTGACTGCCTATGCGGATAACGCTACCTTACAGCGGGTCAAACGGTCCTCTCCCTATGGTTTCTTGCTGAAGCCCTTAAGGTCGAAGGATTTAGAGAGTACGATCGAAATTGCCCTGCATCGACACCAGCTAGAACAATCTGCCCGAACGACACAGCAGCAGCAGCAGGATAGCTTGAACGGGCGACTCCAGCAGGTATCTGACCAGTTTTACGCTGGCGTCGCTTGTATTCAGTTACTTCAGAACCTTCTCCATCAGCTTGGTACTTACACCAACGAAATAGAGACGTTGAAAGTAGTCCTTCATCAATTGGGGCAGTCCTTACAAGCCAACTACTGCTGGCTCACCCGATATGACGAAGACAAGCTTCTGCTTAAGCCCTTCCAGGGAAAAGCAACCATTATTGGTGAGTACATTCAGGATGGGTTGCAAGAACAACCCTCCCTAATGGGGCAATCGATCGATTTGGAACGCTATCCTAACTTTTATCTATCCCTGGTTCAACGAAAGTTTTGGATCTCTCCCGATATCGATGTTTTGCCCGAGCCCTATCAATCTCTGGCATCCTCCAATCGTCAGCTATTCGTCTGTCTTCTCTGCAACGAGCAGATTATTATCGGTGAAATTGGGATTGTCACTGCTAACCATCGAATCTGGTCGGAGCAGCAAATCGAACTCATCGCGGGTGTCATCGGGCAAGCAGTCATCTCCCTGCGTCAAATGGCGTCTAGTCCAGCTTCCCAGGTCGGTAATCTGGAATCCTTTGATCAACTCAGGGATGACTTTATCAGTTCTGTTTCCCATGAATTACGCACCCCCCTGACTAACATGAGAATGGCGGTTGAGATGGTAGAGCGTGTCGCCAACTCTCTTAAAACCGCTGGCACAAATCTAGAATCCAAGCAAAACAGTCAGCTTCTCTGGCAACGAATGGAGCGGTATCTGCAAGTCTTACATGAAGAATGGAACCAGGAATTTAACTTGATTAATGACTTGTTGGATTTTCAGAATCCAGAATCTTTTGATGCATCCATTTCCCTGGCTCCCCTCAACCTGACAGAATGGCTCCCATCCCTGGTTGACCGCGTCATGCTGCAGGCACTCCAGCAAAAACAGGTGCTGACCTGCCAGGTTGAGCCTACCGTGCCCGTGCTGATGACCCATTTGCCCAGCCTGGAGCGGATTATGGTGGAATTGCTTAACAATGCCCTGAAATATACTCCAGGGGGACACCAGATTCTGGTCACGGCTCACTCCGAAGACGCCCACTTGAAGCTCTCTGTGACCAATACCGGCATTACGATTCCGCTTAAAGAACAGGAGCAGATCTTTCACCCCTTTCATCGGGTTTCCCGTCCGAATTCCTGGAACTATAGCGGAACCGGATTAGGGTTGGCACTGGTCAAAAAGCTGGTCAAACGCCTCAAGGGAAGGGTGCGGGTAGACAGTCAGGATGAACGCACGACGTTTACCCTGCTGCTGCCCTTGAAGGGGTAGCCCTGCCTCCATCCCCCGAAATTATTTTTACTTGAATTGCACCCAGCTACCGATCGGTGGAAATTAATCAGTCTGATTTTTCTAGCTTTGAGAGCGTGGGAGAGAGACTCTAAACTCCGTTCCGCGTCCCACATGGCTCTGCACGGTCAGGCTGCCCAGATGTAACTCCACTAATCTTTTCACAATTGCCAGTCCCAAACCAG
>JBAUTA010000279.1:0-3497 GCA_049581985.1 Kovacikia sp. | reverse complement strand
TCTGTTGACGCCACTGTTGTCTTTGTTGATGCATTTGCTGGCGCTGCTGGAGTTGTTCTGGGGTCAGAATTGCTTCCATCTGTTTTTTAGCATCCTGGCGAATTGTCCGGATTTTAGCTTTCTGATTGGCATTGAGATTTAAAGCAGCCCACATTCCTTCGCCTCTTTGCTTTGGCTGATTGGTTGACTGCCCCTGCTGTCGGGCTGCCTGTCTCTGTTGCCTCATTGCTTGTCTTTGTTCCTTTAAAGACTGAAGCTTTGCTTTTTGGTCGTCAGTCAGCAGAGCTTCAATCTGGCTCCGGGTTGACTCCCGAATCTGCTTGAGTTTAGCTTTTTGGTCGCTGTTCAGGTTGAGTTTGTTGCGGTGTTTCTGCATCTGGGACGCAGGGGCCGGAGAGGTGGACTGAGAGAACGCGGGTAAAAGTGGGGCTGCGGAAAGTGCTAGCACGATCGCACCGGGTAACAGAAGAGAGAGTTTCTTGATCATGATTCAATCCGTTAAAAAGTCTAAGTTGCGAGAAGCGGCCCCAGTGGAGAAGCAGCAAGCAATGAGTTATTTTGAGTCAGTAAAATCTAGCCCGTAGTATCTAACAAGTGGTTACGCACTATGGACAATCCCCTGATGGCTCAATTGGTTTTATTGCTGTGTTCTTGGCTGATCCATCTTTCGTATAACCTTAGACAGATCTCATTCAAAGAACGTTCAATCAAATTGAAATTAAAACTTCGGATGGGCTCCAACTCACGCCCGAATGTATTGACAGCAGCTGACAGCGGCTATATTGACAGTGGCTATATTGACAGTGGCTATATCTGTTGAGGACGTCCCAGCGTGGTGATGTAAAGAACGGCTTCATCGGTTGGAATACCCAGGACTTCATTGACCTGATCATCAAAGAAGCCGCCAATTCCGCTGACCCCTAAACCAAGATAGATGGCAGCCAGATTGAGCCGTTGTCCCAGGTGGCCTGCATCCATGTGAAGCGAGCGGTAGACGCGATCGCCATATTCTGCCACAGCTGCTTTGAGATCGGCAGTATGAAACAAAACTGCTCCGGCATCCCGACCCAAATCTTGCCAGAGACATAGAAAATGCAATTCTTTACGGAAATTTTTGAAGCGGATCTGGCGGAGTTCCTGCGCTTTCGGCGCGTAGTAATAGCAGCCTTCCTCCAGCCCTGTGACCGACGAGACGGCAATAAAAGTTTCAACCAGACTGAGGTCAAAAAAGTCTGGGGACCCATCTAGCTCCTGATCAGAATAGTGCTGGGGTTGATAGGTAAAATCAAGCAAAGCTTTTAATTCATCCAGGGTGAGTGCTTCCCCGCTATAAGCGCGGGTAGAACGCCGTCTGAGAATCGTACTGTGCAGCCCTTCCTGTTCCTCTCCCCAGAAAATAGGGGGCGTTGCGGTAGAAACTTTCAGGCAGAAAGGAAAGTTATATTTGTCGGTCCGCTGTCCTTCAGTGGTGGCCAGCTTCCAATTTGCTTTGGTTGAAGTATTTAGCGGCATCTGACTTGCCTGATGGAAGTAAGTCAGAAGTTGCCCATCCGGGATGTAGGGGTAGTCTGTTTGAAGCGGGGCAGGCAATAGGGTGCGTGCCAGAGATAGATTTTGTTTGACATCGAGTAAATCCGCCAGGGGGATGACTGCGATCGCCCCTTCCTGTTCAGCATCGAGGTAGAGAAGCTGATTGATCGCTTCATCCATAAAACTGCCGATCAGATGGGGACGGTAATCGCTGAGGGCAGAGGCCAGTTCCACATTTCCCAACAGATGCCCGGTGTCCAAAAAAATGCGGCGATAGGCCCGATCTTGATAGCGCCAGGCAGAGCGGGCAAAAACCGCGGTGATAATCAGTGCCATCTGGGTATTTTCCAAAACCGGATGCCAGAAACAGGCGGTTTGGAGTTTAGTCCAGACATCATTTTCCCAAAAATGAACCAGCGAGTGGGTCCGCGCCTGATAGTTGTAAAGACCTGCTGGCAGGAGGGGAGTCCCCCGCGAAATCAAATACATCTCAGCCGGGTAAAGCCCCCCTGCGGATGGGGCAGCTCTTAAATAGTGGGGATTTCCTGGCACAGGAATCATCCCTGTCAGCCCATAGCTATAGAAAAGTAGCTGAGACACCCGTTGCCACCAGACCCATTCTGGTTCGCTGGTAATGGGTTCTGCTGTGTCTTGCAGGTAGGGTTTTAGATCGATCGAAGAACCAATTTTGTATTCCTTGAAAGGAATTGGCTGCTGGTTCCAATCCAATGGCTGACTTTTGGCCTTGATGGATTGCGGATCATATTTGGTCCGCTCGTGATAATGCTGGGCGATCGACGCCGAAGAGTGCGACATAGCGCGTTTTGAAAAATTCGGTTCCGCTTTAATCTTGACACTCTATTGCTTAAACGTGTCAGGAAAGTGATTACTGCTTACGGAGCATTTTTTCAGGTCGGTTCAAAGTCTTAAGTCGAGACGCCCAAATTCTATATCCTTGGGAGCTCAGGTGTAAGCCATCCGTACTTAACTCTGGGCGCAAATTTCCCTCTGTGTCAGAAAAATTGGGGTATAAATTCAGGTATTTAATTCCTTCTGCTTTGGCGATCGCGGCTAACTGTTGGTTCAACGCTCGAATAGAACGATTGGATACGGCAGCAAGGCGAGCACCCACAACGGTGGATTGGGGATTGTCTGGATCAGGCACTGCATGTCCCGCATGCGGCAAAATCGACTGAACCACTATTTGGGCGTGGGGATGGGCCATTTTCAGGTGGCGGATAATTCCTCGCTGATTCGCCAATAGCTTTTGTGCACTCACCCCGCGCAGCAAATCGTTAATCCCGATCATGACAAACACGCTCTCTGGTTGAGTATCATCGAACAGCCTCAACCGTTTCAGCAGGCCAGTAGAGGTTTCGCCAGAAATTCCCTGATTGAGCCAGGTCACCTCCGGGGACAATAACTCTGGTGGAAACCAGAGGCTTAAAGAGTCCCCTGCTAAAACAGTTAATCGTTTAGGTGAATGCTTCGCCGCAACTTTTGCTTCCCGCTTAAGCAGGCTAACCCATTGTTCGTAGGTTAGCCGATAACGAGATTCTGGTTCAGGTTGGAATATCGGCGATGCTGGCACGATTGCAGCATCGATCTGAGAAGAAGCGGACAGACTGGCCCGATGCAGGAGAAGGGCAACCAGAAAAAACAGTCCACTCAGGATCGCAGATAGGGTAATCCAAGCTGGAATCGTGGAAAGACGCCTAGACACTGGCTGGGAAATAGGGTTTACAGCCGCTTGCGGTCGGGTGGGCACCCTGCCCGACTCAACCTTTATCCAGGGAAGCGTTTTGTTTTTACAGATCTGGCGAACCATTCTGAAAACCGCTGTAAGTTGAACTAAATCTGAGAATTTGCTGCACATTATACAGTGTCATCTTTCTAATACCAATTTAAAAATGAAGGTTGCAGATGGGGGTGTGGGGGCTTCGCCCCCAGCCAGGGGTTCCACCCCT
>JBAUTA010000278.1:0-1596 GCA_049581985.1 Kovacikia sp. | reverse complement strand
CCCTTTAGAGACCTAAATGACTTTGCCTATCACAACCATTGGCTCAAGAATCTCCTCATTGCTTCTTCCCTCAATGGCAGAGGGATAGGCAAATTCCCTGAACACAAACTAATTTAGAATCAGGAAGACTACGAGCTGTTAGGCATCCCTGAGTATTGGATTGTGGATTATCGGGCGCTGGGGGGACGGCGATATATTGGGTCGCCTAAGGTGCCGACGGTGAGTGTTTATGTGTTGGTGGATGAGGTGTATCAGTTGCGACAGTTTAGGGCGGGGGATGCGATCGCCTCATCTATATTCCCTGAACTAAGGCTCACAGCAGCAGAGATTTTGACTGTGGTGGAATAGAGAGATGGAGATGAAAAATAAATTATTCAGCGCTGACAGAACCTTTTGGGGTTAGATTAACTTAAGTCAAGCAAACAAGAGTCTAACCCTGGGAGTCGCGTCTGTGACGTATCTAGAACAAGCGCTTAGAGATGGACATGCTGAAATTGGAGGTGAGGGTAAGCAACAAAAGATTACCTACATAGCGGTTGAACAGACAGAGCGTTACTCTGACCCAGAAGAGCAGGTTAGGGCTGAGTTTTGGGCTGAGCTGATTTATCGCTACCAGTATGAGCCGATTCGGATTGGCATTGAGATTGTTGTCCCTGATCGAACTCCATCTGATCGTGCGGATATCGTTATATTTCAAGATAATGAGCGCAAACGCCCTTATGCGGTCATTGAGTGTAAGCGGGATGGAATTACGGACGCTGAGTTTAATCAGGCTGTTGAACAGGCTTATGGAAATGGAACTTGGGCAAAGTTCCGGGCAGATTATGTGATGGTTGTTGCAGGCTCAACACGGCGTGTGTTGGACTGTACTGATAAATATGGGGTACTGGAACGGGATAAAAATATTGTCGCTGACTTGCCTGTCAAATATGGCAAACCAGAAGAATATAAGTTTAAGAAGGGTAGCAAGCTAGATATTCAGCCTGTCAGCAAGTCAGCCTTGATTTTGGCAATTCGCAAGTGCCATCAAACTTTATGGGGCGGAGGTCGTTTGTCTCCTCCAACTGCTTTTGGCGAGTTGTGTAAGTTGATTTTTGTCAAGATTAGCGATGAGCAAGCCCCTCGAAAGAAAGGAGAACCTTACGATTTTCAGATTAAGACCCATGAAGAAAGTCGCCGTTTAGCTGAGAGAATTCGAGCGCTCTATGATAAGCAGAAGGAGAAAGATCCAGAGGTTTTTACTGAAAATATCAAGGTTGATGACAGTATTATTCGGACGATTGTGATGCACTTGGAAAGCATCAACTTAAACAAAACCGATTTGGATACCAAAGGACTGGCGTTTGAACAGTTCATGGATGGTTTCTTTAAGGGCGATTTTGGTCAATATTTTACGCCCCGCGAAATTATTGAGTTTGCGGTTGCCATGATGGAACCGACTCATGAGGATATTGTGCTCGATCCAGCGTGTGGGTCTGGAGGATTTTTGCTGTATGCGCTGGATGCAGTGCGGCGGGAGGCAGGGGAGTATCACGAACTTGACAGCAAAGAACATTTCAATCATTGGCATGATTTTGCTCAGAAACGGTTGTTTGG
>JBAUTA010000277.1:0-4948 GCA_049581985.1 Kovacikia sp. | reverse complement strand
TCGATGATCAGTTGATGTTGGTGGCAGCAGGGCTGTGGAACTTGTATTTAGATGCTGCTTAAATTCAAAAAGAATGGGAGCAGTTCTATCATCCATAAATCTGTTCTTATTACCCAACAGCTCTAATAATTACGCTTCCTCCAGGACCGTCATCTGTGCGGGCTGAAGCAATTGCACCATCTCTCAAAATCAATTTACCGGTATCAATCGTTAAAGTCCCTCCGACTCCAGTACCCCGAATATCTGCTTGCAAACCACCGGGTATTTCTTCGCCATTGAAAATGGTAGTCCCCGATGCATCTACGAATTCAGAAGCATGAATATTTAAATTTCCACCGTTGCCCAAGCCAAGAGTGCTGGTCAATATTCCGGCACCATTTGTGAGAACGAGTTGTCCAGTGTCTACGGTAATATCGCCTGCTTTTCCGGTGCCAAAATTTCTGGTTATGACGGAAGAATTTCCACCATTAATGTTTAGTTTGGGAGTCTTGATGGTAATGTTACCCCCATTCCCCGATGCTCCCAGCTCGATTACTGTACTAATTGCTGCATTGTCCAAATTGACTGAGTCTGTTGTCCGAATAAAAATGCTGCCCCCATTTCTACTACCTTGGGTGTCCGCAGAAATGATAGAAAAAAAGTTATTCCTTGTCGTGAACAGTCGGGCAGATTGGATTTGAATATTGCCCCCCCCTCTGCCATTGGCAATTACACCAGCAGTAGAAAGTTGAATATTTCCCAAATTGCCTGCATTCTCATACCCGAAAGTAAACCCCTGCGCATTTGGGTTCAAATTAACAACCCCAGCGCCAGCGACGCTGCCTAATTCAATCCTTCCCCCAATTGCTGTTAAATTGCTTTCATCCAGGGATAGATCACCACCAACCAATGCTAAGCTTCGACCATCCACCACTTGAAGTCCCCTGGGGAATGGGATAAAAGTACCGTCGGGTAAGATGGCAAAAGGGAGAGAACGCGGATTAACGAAGAATCCCAGGACTGGAGTTCCAGCACGGGCTTGATTCACAATCGTTGTTTGACGAGAAAGCTGATTAAAAAAGAGAGCTGATGGATTGATACTCAGGAGATTGCTAGCTGCGGGTTCAGATGCACTAAATAGACCGGCATCGCCCAATTGAATGGAATTGGCAGTGGTAGCAACGAAAGAACCCCCCACATCTAGACTGGCAGACGGTCCAAAAATAATACCGTTGGGATTGATTAGAAATAAGTTGGGTCGAGAATTACCAATAGTGCCAAGCGTCCCCAAGATCTCAGAACGATTAGTTCCTGTGACCCTTGCCAAAATATTTTGAATGTTGGCATTGGGACTGAGGAAGTAAGCTCCTCGTACTGAACTGACATTGAATTCTCGAAAGCTGTGAAACAGATTGATCCCTCGAATGGCTCCTTGATCAATGACATCAATGGGAAACCCTGAATTATCTAAGGGAACAACCCGAGAACTTTCAGATCCCAGCGTATTATCAGGGATGATATTACTTCTTTGAGCATACGCATCGGTCGGTGGGGCGATCGCCCCACCGACCGCCAGACAAACGGTGAACCCAAACTGCTCCATCCATCGACTACGCTGCATCATAGTAGTCCTAAATCAGTGGTGAGTTTGAGAGGCTTGGTAGTAAGGATTCCAGTGGAATCCTTACTACCATCCAAATAGGATCGCTATACCTGGAGAACCATTGGTCTACGAGGTTTTAGCAATTCTATCGGCAGAGCAATTATCGGAGTGGTTCAGCGAACGATAATTTCACATTCCTTCATGTCGCACCCTAGAACCTCGTCGCATCAGTTTTAGAAACGAAGCCCCTATCCCTTTCGGGGGAGGTCCCCCAGCAGAAAATTGGGCTTAACAGGCGAGGGGGGTCCACGGAAGGGAATGGAAGGAGAGGAATAAATCGCCCGATCTCGCCCTCTTCCCTGGCGAAAACAGCCTCCCCAAGGGAGAAGGGAAGAAGAGACTGGCACTGATTCATAAAGTTTAATGGTCAGGGTAGTTGCAGCAGATAATATTTTCCTTAGATCCTGAAAATTTATTGCATCTGTTGCCGGAGTTCTCTATGCCGTGCCATCGAAATCGCTATCCTGTTCCTCGCCTGGCAAGAGTTGTGTTGTTTTTAAGCAGCCTCATCCTTTGTCTGTTGCTGGGACAGGGGGTAAGAGGGGGAATGGGAAGTTTAGTGGCTCAAGCGGGAGATGCAGGTCAGATTGTGCAGCAGGGAGTTGAGCGCTATCGGAGGGGGGATTACAGGGCGGCGATCGGCCTCTGGGAAACTGCCCTTGCCAGCTATCAGAAAGCACAGAATCGGGAGAATCAGGCGATCGTGCTAGAAAACCTGGCGAGGGCGTATCAGCATTTGGGACAGAGTGAACCAGCGATCACCCATTGGGAAAAGGGGGTTGCTGTTTACCGGGCGTTAGGAAATTTGCCTCAGGTGGCGCGGCTGCTGACCGAACAGGCACAGGCTTATAGCAGCATTGGGCAACCCAAAAAGGCGATCGTCCTCCTCTGCAATCCCACCAGGGATCATCACTGCACCCGTGGAAGTGCTTTGCAGCTTGCCCAGCTTGCTCAAGACCAGCAAACAGAAGCAGCGGCCCTAGGAAGTTTAGGCAATGCCTATCGTCTCACCGGGAATTATGACGGGGCCATTGCCATGCTGGAACAAAGTCGCGATCTTGCCCGAACCCTGGCCCGAACCCTTGACAGCCCCGCCAACTATTTGGTTGCAGCTTTAAACAGTTTAGGAAGTGCCTATAGCAGCCGTGCCCAGGCCAGCTATCGACGGGCCGCCTCAACCTGGCAGATTGGTTACTGCGACCAACTGACCAAACAGGGACAGGGAGAGGGGCTAACCTGTAACCGGGCAAAAACCTTTAAACAGTCTGGTTTCAACGATGATCAAACCGCATTGAACCTGTTTCAGGAAAGCCTCACCCTGGCACACAAGCAGCAGGATTTTCAGGGTGAAATGCGATCGCTCCTGAATGCCATTCCGTTGTATCACCGGACCCAGGCATCTGCCGCAGAGGCCCTGCAACAGGCAATCCATTTGTTAGCGCAGTTACCCGACAGTCGGGAGCGGGTGTATGCGGCGATCGAGCTGGCGCGGTTGCAGCACCCCGCAACTTTAGCAGAACCCGGATCTAAAACACGCTGCCTATCATCTCTGCCAGCACCCGTAACCGAAAGATTACTCAAGCAAGCGGTTGATATTGCCCGCCGAATTCAGGATCAGCGAGCGCTGTCGTTTGCCCTGGGAGAACTGGGGCATCTGCAGGAATGCCAGGGTCACTATTCCCCAGCCCTGGCCTTGACCCAGGCAGCTCGTTGGGCAGCGGATCAGGAATTACAGTCGAAGGATAGTTTGTATCTGTGGGAGTGGCAGACCGGGCGCATCCTCAAGCAGCAGGGAGAAATTATCGCGGCGATCGCGGCCTACGACCGGGCGATCGCAACCCTGGAAACCATTCGGGGCGACATTCTGACCGCAACCCGCGACCTCCAATTTGATTTTCGCGATACGGTCGATCCGCTCTATCGGGAATCGGTAGCACTACGACTCAGTTTAGAACCCACTGCCTCCGCCCCCAGGCAACCAGACGGGATGGGGCAGAAGCTTAAGGCGGTTGTGCTCTCCCAGGTTCCCTCCCCGTCTGCCCCAACCGAACAGGCGAATCTCAGCGCTGTTCTGACAACCATGGACTCACTCAAACTGGCCGAACTGCAAAACTACTTTGGCAACGACTGCGTACTCACAGCAGTTGCTGGAACGCAAGCAAATCTGGCTACGGCGGGGAAACCCACGGCGGTGTTTAGCTCCATCATTCTGGAGCAGCAAACGGCGATCGTCCTCAGCTTGCCCAACGGAGCATCCGGTGAGCGCAAACGAATTTACACCGTCAAGGTGGACAGCGACACCCTGCGCCAGGAAATTACTGAATTCCGGAGAAATCTCGAAGCTGATTACGATCCATTCAATGCGGCACGGGCAGAAAAGATTTATGACTGGTTGATTCGCCCACTGGCGGATGACCTGGAACAAGCTGGGATTAAAACCCTGGTCTTTGTGCAGGATGGCATTTTGCGCAGTGTGCCAATGGCAGCGCTGTATGATGGCAAGCAATTTCTCATCGAAAAGTACGCGATCGCCACCACTCCCAGCCTAGCGCTGCTTACTCCCCACCCCCCCGATCGGCAAAACCTGCGGGCGTTAGCCTTAGGCTTAACGAAAGCGGTGACCTTACCCGATCGCTCCTTTGAGGAACTGGACAATGTGGCTACAGAAATGCGCCAGGTCAAGGCTAAAATGCCGGACAGTAAATTGCTCATCGATAGTGAATTTACCAGCCAGCAGCTTGAACAAGAATTGAGCAAACAGACCTATCCAATTATTCACATTGCCACCCACGGCGAATTTGGCACCGATCCGGCGGACACCTTTCTGGTAACCGGAGATGACCAGAAACTGACCATCAATCAATTAGATGAGATCATTCGGCGCACGGTGCGGGGAAACCGGACTGTCGAACTCCTCACCCTCACTGCCTGCCAAACTGCGGTCGGGGACGATCGGTCAGCCCTCGGACTGGCAGGTGTGGCGATTCAAGCTGGGGTCAGCAGTGCGCTGGCGTCTCTCTGGTTTGTTGACGATGCAGCCACCGCCCAAATTGCTACCCAGTTTTACGCTGGCTTGCTCACTCCCCAGCTAAGCAAGGCTGAAGCCCTCCAGGCGGCACAAATAGCGCAAATCAAAAAAGGTGGGAAAGCGGCTCACCCCGCCTATTGGGCACCGTTTATTTTGGTGGGAAACTGGTTGTAATAATTTGCTGCAAGCGTTCGCGTTGGGGATTTAAGTTGGAAGAGGTGACTGGGGATTCTGATTGCAATAACTCTTCCAGCAAGGCTCTCTGCAAACGCCTGGAG
>JBAUTA010000276.1:0-5935 GCA_049581985.1 Kovacikia sp. | reverse complement strand
ATCTCAGGCTGCCATCAATCAGGCAAAATCAGGAGTCACTACCGCCTCGGTGAATGAGAGCTATGGCACGGTGGTTGCTCCTTTTGATGGCATTGTGATTGAAAAAATGGCGTATCTGGGAGAGACGACGAACCCTTACTCTACGAACGGCACCGCTTTACTGAAAATCGAAAATCCCGATCGACTTCAGTTAGAAATTTCCGTGCCAGAAGAGAACTTGCGGTTTGTACGGGTTGGGCAGTCCGTTCAGGTCCAGGTGGATGCGGCCAATCAAACCTTAAATGCAACCATTCAGCAAATTATTCCAGTCGCAGATGCTAACTCGCGTAGCTTTCTGGTCAAAATTCCACTCACCAATTCCGGCAGGTTAATCTCCGGCATGTTTGGCCGCATTGCTCTGCCCTCCGGTGGAAAACAGGAAACTATTCTCATCCCCGCTAAGGCCCTAATTCAACGGGGACAACTGCAAGGGGTGTATGTGGTGAATTCGAATGTGTCCCCATCGACGGCTGTTTTGCGTTGGGTGAAAACAGGGCAACAACGGGATGGAAACGTAGAGATTGTTTCAGGCTTGATGACGGGCGATCGCATGATTACCAACAACATCGAGCAGCTCAGCGACGGTCAACCCATCACTTTTAACCAATAGCTGGAGAACTTGTATGAATTACCACTTTAGTAAAGTTTTATCGCTTTCCTTTGATGACGCTGTCAGTAAAGTTGTTAAGGCCTTAAAAGAACAGGGATTTGGGGTTCTCACTGAAATCGACGTGCAAGCCACGATGAAGAAGAAGCTGGATGTGGAGATGCCTCATTATCTGATCTTGGGAGCGTGTAATCCATCCTTTGCCTATCAAGCGTTGCAACTGGAAGACAAAATCGGCACAATGTTGCCCTGCAATGTGGTCGTACAGCAAAAGCCAGAAGGGATAGAGGTTTCGGCGGTTGATCCGGTTGCTTCGATGCAGGCGATCGCGAATCCCCAACTAGAAGATATCGCCAAGCAAATAAGCGTAAAACTGCAAGCGGTGATTGATGGTTTGCAATTTCTGGAGAAAGGGCGTTTTACTATCAATCCTTCAATCTGAACATAACAGGAGGTTCCTAATGCAGCGTAATTTTTTTTTGTGGCTTTCCATTTTGGCTTTGGTGATAGTTCTAGTCCTGCCTCAAATGGTGAATGCACAGATGGGACGCTCTCCCGGTATGATGGGCAACCCCGGCATGATGGGTAATCCAGGAATGAGAAATGATGCTCAAATCATTCATCAACTATTCGCTTATCATAACCAGATCAACCGCACTGTAAAACAACTTCCGGATGGAATTCAGGCTGTCACCAGATCGAATGATCCATACGTTGCCGCCTTAATTCAAGCCCATGTTGCCAGTATGTACCAGCGCGTAGCCAACAAACAGCCAATTCCCATGGTGCACATGGCTCCCACCCTGCCAACTTTGTTGCAGAATAGCGATCGCTATAAACGGGCTCTGAATAATACCGCGAAAGGCGTAACGGTAACTGAAACGGCGAGTTATCCCAATCTGATTAAAACCATTCGTGAACATGCGCGAGAAGTGGATGGATTTGTGAAGGCAGGAATGTCATCAGGAATGGGCGGCATGAGGAATTAAGCTGCCCCTGTCTAGTAGTCTGTGAAGACTAGTTTGAGGAATTGAAAACCCTCAAAACACCAGGGAGATAGATTTTTTAGATTTGAGTTACCCCTCAAATCTACCCTCACAGACTATCAGTTTAAATCTCTGCAAAGCTCACAGGTTTCTCATACTTTTCTGATACATCCAAAATGTATTGGCTGGAGTGGCGCAGCAATCAGAATGTTGGAGTTTCAAATCTATGAGTGTTTCACCCCAATTGAAGGGTTTATCAGAACTAGAGGCAGCCGATCGACTCCGACAAGAAGGGCTGAACGAACTTCCTTCGACTCAACATCGCACTTTTGCAGACATCATTCTGGAAATTATTCAGGAACCCATTTTTCTGCTGCTGGTGGGTTGCGGTGTAATTTATCTGTTTCTAGGCGATGCCCAGGAAGCTCTGATTTTGTTGGGATTTGTGTTCTTCATTGTCGGGATTAATCTGTATCAGGAGCAGAAAACGGAGCGATCGCTAGAAGCGTTGCGCGATCTGTCCAGTCCCCGTGCGCTGGTGATTCGGGATGGTGAACGGCAGCGGATCGCTGGACGAGATGTCGTACGTGGCGATTTGATCGTCTTGGCAGAAGGCGATCGAGTGCCTGCTGATGCCACTTTACTGTTGTCTACCCATGTGACCGTAGATGAGTCTCTGCTAACCGGGGAATCGATACCTGTAAGGAAACAAGCCGTTGAGTCAAGTACTGAATCCCCTTTGAATACGGAGTTAGCCGCTTCCCCCGCCCGTCCCGGTGGCGACGACCTAGCACAGGTTTATTCTGGAACGCTAGTGGTGCAAGGGCAGGGCATTGCTCGGGTGTATGCCACGGGTAATCAGACTGAGATGGGCAAAATTGGCAAAGCCCTGCAAACCATAGAACAGGAAGATACCGTTCTACAAAAGGAGACGCGTCGCATTGTCAGCAAACTCACGATTGTGGCGATCGCGATTTGTGTAGCGGTGGTGGTCATTTATGGTTTTACCCAGGGAGATTGGCTACACGGGTTTCTGGCAGGATTAGCGCTGGCAATGGCCATTTTGCCGAATGAGATTCCGGTCGTGCTGACCATCTTTCTGGCCTTGGGTGCATGGCGCTTTTCGCAGCAACAAGTGTTGACGCGCCGTACACCAGTTGTTGAAACTCTGGGTTCTGCCACAGTGTTGTGTGTGGATAAAACTGGAACGCTGACCTTTAATCGCATGTCAGTGCGGCAGTTATTTGTGTATGACAACGCGGCACCTTACTTTTACGATGTTACCCTGCACGATCGTGAACCGTTACCGGAAGCCATTCATCCACTCATTGAATTTGGCATTCTGGCCAGTCGCAAAGATCCTTTTGACCCGATGGAAAAAGCGCTCCAGCAAGTGGGAGAAGCCTATCTGGCACGTACTGAACATCTCCATCGAGACTGGGAACTGTTGCGGGAGTATCCCCTATCGGGTCAATTATTGGCGATGTCCTGTGTCTGGCGGGCACCGAGCGGAACACTCACCATTGCGGCAAAAGGCGCACCGGAGGCAATCGCCGATTTATGCCATTTCACGGCTCCTCAACGGCAGGAACTTGACCAACAGATTCAACAGATGGCGATTGAGGGCCTGCGCGTTCTGGGAGTTGCCAAAGCTGTCACCACCCATCTTCAACCAGTGATAGCGCTTTCAGGATCGGTTGTTTCACCAAACTCTGTATTACCCCCCAATCAACACGATTTCGCCTTTAAATTTATCGGGCTTGTTGGGTTGGAAGATCCGGTCAGACCTACGGTTGCACCCGCGATCGCCGAATGTTATACCGCTGGCATTCGCGTCGTCATGATCACCGGTGATTACCCGATCACGGCTCAAAATATCGCTCGCCAAATTGGGCTAACCCCAGCGACCGAAGTGATTACAGGCGCAGATTTAGAGCGAATGGAGGAAGCTGAGCTGTTTAACCGCATCAAAACAGCCAACATTTTTGCGCGAGTGGTTCCAGAACAAAAGCTATTGATTGTCAACATGCTGAAGCAGAGTGGGGAAATTGTCGCCATGACCGGGGATGGCGTGAATGATGCTCCTGCTCTGAAGTCAGCCCACATTGGCATTGCAATGGGAGAGCGCGGCACAGATGTAGCAAGGGAATCTGCCGATCTCGTGCTGCTAGATGATGACTTCTCATCTATCGTGCAAGCGATCAAGTTAGGACGACGCATTTTCGACAATCTCAAAAAAGGGATGGCGTATACGCTGGCGGTTCATATCCCAATCGCTGGGATGTCATTGATTCCAGTTATTTTTCAGTGGCCTTTAGTGTTACTCCCGATCCACATTGCTTTTCTGCATTTGATTATTGATCCGGCCTGTACAGTGGTCTTTGAGGCAGAACCCGCAGAACGCAATGTCATGTCCCGTCCCCCCCGCAATCCCAGGGAACCCCTGTTTAGTCCCCGCACTTTACGACTAGCCGTGATGCAAGGGGTGAGTGTACTGGTGGTGCTGGTGATTGTATTTGCGATCGCCTATTACTTCGGCAGTGGTGAGCTCGATGCTCGCGCCCTTGCTTTTACTACCTTAATTATTTCAAACCTCGCCATGATCCTGACCAATCGTTCCTGGTCACGCACAATTCCAGAGATGATGGATGCCCCTAATAAAGCCTTGTGGTGGGTGATTGGAGGTGCCGTTGTATTTCTAGGAGCCGTGCTGTATGTGCCTCTGCTGCGGCACCTGTTTCGGTTTTCTTTCCTACATTTTGAAGATCTGCTAATTAGCCTCGCTTCTGGGGTGTTCAGCATTCTTTGGTTTGAAGCCCTCAAGCTCCAGAACCGCTCAAAACGCCGCTATTCATAAATCGCCTTGTAATCTGCTATGAACACCCATGATTCTGCCCAATCTACCAACAACCCAACGAAACTGGGTTTTGTTGGTAATCTGGCAAAGCAATTTATCGACTCCAAGCTGACCCCCCTGATCATCCTGGTGGCATTACTGTTGGGCATTGGAGCCACCTTGATTCTGCCAAGGGAAGAGGAACCGCAGATCACGGTGCCAATGGCCGATGTGTTTGTGCAAATGCCGGGAGCTTCTGCCAGGGATGTGGAACAGCGGGTTACCGCACCCATGGAGAAATTGATCAAGGAACTGCCGGGAGTGGAATATGTTTACTCCACATCACGTCCCGGTTCATCTCTGGTAATTGTGCGGTTTTATGTTGGACAAAATACAGAGAATGCTATTGTTCAGCTTTACAACAAGCTATACGCCAACTTTGACAAGATTCCACCGGGGGTCTCGCAACCGTTGATTAAGTCGAGGTCGATTGATGATGTCCCAATTTTGACGCTCACCCTCTGGGGAGAGCAGAGTACAGGGGCAGAATTACGCCAAATCGCCGCGCAGTTAGACGAACAAATTAAACAAGTCCCCGATGTTTCGGAGACGACGCTGATTGGTGGACAAAAGCGCCAACTGCGAGTAGACCTGGATCCGACAAGACTCAATGCCTATGGCCTCACCCCCTTAGATATCTCTAAAGCGCTTCAATCTCAGAATGCTGAACTGGCTAGTGGGGCCTTAAATCAAAACAATCAATCGTTTTTGGTCAGAACCCAAAGTTTTATTCGATCGTCGGAAGATGCAAAAGGACTGGTCATTGCAGTTGCCAACAATCAACCAGTCTATCTGCGCGATGTGGCAACCGTCACCGATGGTTCAGAAGAACCTGCCAGCTATGTGTTCTTTGGACAGGGAACGGAAGAACATTCAAACTCCAAAATTCAAACTCCAAAATTTCCAGGTGAAACTGAAGCCGTCACCATCGCGATCGCCAAACGTTCTGGTGCCAATGCGATTCAGGTTTCCCACCATGTACTACATAAACTCGATCAAATTAAGCGCAACTATATTCCCAACAACGTGAATCTAACCGTCACCCGTGACTATGGTGAAACTGCCGCAGAACGATCGAATGAACTACTGTTTCACATGCTGATTGCAGTCGGTTCCGTCACCCTGCTGATGGGGGTTGTGATGGGTAAAAAAGAAGCGATCGTGGTGGCGGTTTCGATTCCTGTCACCCTGGCCCTCACCCTTGCCAGCTTTGTTTTTTATCACTTCACGCTCAATCGTGTCACCTTCTTTGCCCTGATCTTTTCGATTGGGATTCTGGTGGATGATGCGATCGTGGTAGTCGAAAATGTCGGTCGTCATTTGCAACTGCCCGAAAACAAAACGCGCTTGCAACTCTCTACCAATCGGCGACGCACCTTACAGCAGATTGTCTTAGAAGCCGTAGAT
>JBAUTA010000275.1:0-3500 GCA_049581985.1 Kovacikia sp. | reverse complement strand
GCCTGCGCGGGCAAGATGCCCGCTCTACGGTAGCTAAACTTGCGCCGCACTCTACTAGTGTTGCAAACACTAGTTGTGCATGTCAATTGAGGCATGAAACCTTATCTCATCTGTCCAACTTGCGGTTCCGATGACGTGATGAAGAACGGTACCACTCGTCGAGGCAAGCAGAATCATAAATGCCGAGACTGTGGTCGTCAGTTCGTCGAAAATCCCCAGTGCAACCCAAAGACAAAGATACCAGCGCCCTGATTGACCGCTTATTGCTGGAACGGATTCCCCTGGCGGGGATTGCCAGAGATCTCCAACTGTCGGAAAGTTGATTGCAGCAGTACGTAAATCAGACTGATGAGCAGGTACCCCAGCAGACAGGGGGCGTTCCCAAAGCAATCCCTCGGTTTGTGGTACAGAGGGATAAGTTGTGGCCCTTTGTGGATGACAAAGGCAACAAACAATGGGTGTGGTTAGCGATGGATATCGGAACCCGCGAGATCATCGGGTGTCATGGGGGCGATCGCTCCCGGGGTTTCATCCCTGCACCCCATCCTAACCACTAAGGCCACGGCTGTAAATCGTGTTTAAGAGCTGGTCGGTCGCCCGGTCTGCCTTGTTGCCTTTGTCTAAAAACTCGCCAATGAGGGTTGTCAGATTCGTTTTAATCGGCGTCCAACCGTTTTGGTCGGCGTTGTTGAAAGTAATAGAGGCTTCCATTTCCTTATCGGTAGTCCGCACCGTCACAGTAACATCCGGGTCCACCGTATTGACCCGGCGGCGTTTACGGCGCGCTAACCCCAGAATTTGGAGGGGGCTTGGGGGGCAAGGGTTGGAAGCCGAGCTAGTTGTTCTGTGCGTCAAATCACCCCGACTTCCCAAAAAAATCACCAGCCAGTTTATGCCTAATCACCAAAAAAACAAGGTCGGGGAGAGATATTAAATAACAGAATGTGTGAATAAAACTTTTCAAGTAAAGCCCCAAAGGATTTTGTGATGTTAACTGCCCCTTTGATAGCCCATCAATCGAGTCAAATTCTCTGCTATTACACCAATCAAACGGATCAAACTCAAACCGTAAAGGTTTGCGATCTTCCCAGTGGCTCCTTTGAACGGCTTGTGCTGCCAAAACAGTCCATCCTGTTTCAATCGCAGCCTAATCTTCAGCTCGAAATCTACTCCTCTACAGATAACGCTCCTGCGTTAGAAAAAGTCTCTTGCGATAGCCTCCGTGCCAGCAAAGAGGTCCTCTCCCACCTATTGCTTCGAGTGCGGTGAGTCCTACGAACCGGATCAATCCCATTGTTGGCATCAACATTGTCGGGTTACTGCTTACTTACTCATACCAATTTAAAGAATGAAGGTTGCTGATGGGGGTGTGGGGGCTTCGCTCCCAGCCAGGGGTTCCACCTCTGCACCCCATCCCCAAGCTGCCCTGTTCGCTATTTAAATTTGGTATCAGGTGCTCCTCGTCTCCATTCTGGAGGCGAGTCCCATCTCGACGCAGCCGATTCTCAATAAAGCACGGCAAGAATCGGATCTAATTCCGAGGCCTGAAGCAGGGAGTAAAAGCAGGAAATAAAAACCTAAAGTGCTGATTTCGTGGGTGGCTTACACTGCTCTGCCAAACGAATCAGAATTTCCAGGAAAGGATGGTCTGTCACCTCATGAAATCCTCTGGAGAAATTTCCGGTGTAACTGAGGTACTCCCGAAAACCCGGTTGACGGTTCAATAAAGGTTCCCGTCCCCGTCTCTGCACTAACAGCCAGCCAGTTCCAGAGGCGCTATATTTCCAGGGAGGTGGTCCATTGTCTTTTACCTCGTTGCAGAGAAGATACTCCCAAAGAAGATACTGTCTAGGATTTTCAGAGACGCCCAGAACCAGAAAAATGGTGTCACCGATCGTATCCAGTACAGCCTCTTTATCTGTTGAAATGCTGCAACCTCCCCCTGGGAAGCTACCCATTTTTTCATAGTTGTGGTATTGAACCCAGTAGCGCATCGATTTTACCTGTTTAACGTTTGAAGGTTTGGTGGCAGCTGAATTTCAACTGTAACCGGAAAGACCTGAACTGTTCCTATTAAAATTGGGAGAGCTACTGAATCTTCGAGAAAGTCAGTCACACGATGGCTGATAGGGATCCTGTTCCGGTAATGCAAGCATTCGCTAAAACTGCCAACCCAGATTTTGTCGGATGGGATGGGGCGATCGCGCTTCCTTAATTTTACAGATATCCCCCATTGGCGTGATCGCTCCTTCCGCTCAGATACTGTCACCCGATTCAGCTATCTGATATTAAGACAGTTCGGGGTGAATAGAGAAAGCCCTCCTGCATATGCCAAAATTTATTCAGTGTAAAGGCCAAGAAGTGGGAGATTGGGCGCGGGGACAGATCTGACAGAAAGGCAAATATAACCTCGCAGTAATTGGAGCGAGGTCGCTTTGGCGTTACTGATCTTGCCAAAGATCAGTTTGCTCATAATTTGGTCATTAAGACCCAAAGTTTGGCAATGAAGGTCAATCACCGCCTTGCGTATTTCAACGGGAAACAAGCTGATGGCTAGAAAACTCGTTATTCAACTGTCAATAGCGTAACCCGTTCTTACTTTGGCTGTTACGATCTAGGTAGCAGACTTAAGATTCGAAGGCAGAAGCATGAGTTTGGTGATTTCAGACGACATAGTAAGAGCCAGTGGTTTTTCAGAAAACGAGCTATTTCTGGAAATTGTGCTTATGCTGTTCCGACAAGACAAAATTAGCTTGGGAAAAGCGAGTGAGTTAGTAGGGCTGCATCGGATGCAGTTTCAAAAGCTGTTGGCAGATCGAGGTATCTGTGTCCATTATGATGTCGCTGAGTTTCAAGATGATCTCAATACTTTATAGGCTACAGATTAGCGGTGATCATAGTAAGCAATACCTCACCAATTTCAAATTTGGCAAAAGTTAGACAATTAACCTTAATACAAAAAATCTATGGAAGAATTCTGATTCCAAACGCAGTACATGAAGAGCTATTGGATGAGAGAGCTGGAGAAACTGTGGTTACAGCAGTTCAATCAGCAATTTGGCTGGAAGTTCATTCAGTACAAAATCAACAATTAGTTGCTGAGTTAAGAACTCGCGTTAATGTTGGTGAGGCGGAAGCAATTGCACTTGCTGTTGAAGTAGGAGCAAGCCGATTGTTAATCGATGAGCGGTTGAGTAGACAAGCCGCAAAAGATTTAGATCTGAAGATCACTGGCATTCTGGGAATTCTGCTGTTGGCGAAACGCCAAAATTTAATTGAGGCAGTTAAACCCATAATGGATGATTTGATAAATCAAGCAAACTTTCGAGTCAGCAGCCAACTTTATGCAAATGTTTTGAGTGAAGCAGACGAGTAAATTACTAAATTCATATAATCAATTCGGGGCTGATATTTTTCTCAATATAAATAATTCCTTTGGGAAGAAGTGTACAAAAACCATTTTGGGAGCATGTCAGTTTTGCAAGCTGAATTAGAGCGTC
>JBAUTA010000274.1:0-1574 GCA_049581985.1 Kovacikia sp. | reverse complement strand
TGGTCGCAGCAGGCTCATTAAATCCGGGGCGTTGGTTGGCACCAGCACTTCGGACGGCTGCAACCGCATCAATTCCTGGCTGAGTTGCTCCAGATCTTGAGATTGGGTCGTGAGAAATTCTCCGGTTGAAACATCTGCATAGGCCAGTCCCCAATGGTTGCCTGCGATGACAATGGCTGCCAGAAAGTTGTTGCGGCGGGCATTCAACATCCCCTCTTCCAGAACCGTTCCAGGGGTAATCACGCGGGTGACTTCTCGTTGCACCAAGCGCCCCTGAACATCCGCAGCATCTTCTGTCTGGTCGCACACCGCAACGGCGTATCCCTTTTCTACTAGCAAAGCGCAATAGCGATCGAGGGCATGGTGGGGAATGCCTGCTAACGGCACCCGACCAATTTCCTTACCCGCATCCTTTGCAGTTAAGACAACTTCTAACTCCCTGGAGATTGTGACCGCATCCTGGAAAAAAGTCTCAAAGAAATCCCCCACCCGATACATCAGCAAAGCATGGGGATACTGGTCCTTTAGCTCCACATAATGGCGCATCATCGGAGTTAACAATGCCCGATCGACGAGCCGATGGTCTGCGTACCGAACCGTGTGTTTAATTAACCGTTCGGGCAAGCCAGTGATCGAGTTGTCTGGAGTAGCATCTGTCATGAACTGGAAGCGAATGCACAGCCTTCAATGACTCTACCGCAAGAAAGGAGGATGGAGGATGGGAGAGGGGGTTGCAACGAAAAATAAACTCTCCTCTAATTTACACTCCATCGCCCTGGCCCTAGGGGCTAGGACGGGGGCAGGGGGTTCGATGTAATCGAGAGGTCATCCATCTGGTTAACAATTACCGGAAGGGGTTAAGCGCTGAGACGCTCTACACACTCAGGGCTTTCATGGTTGACGCTGTTCACAAAAGAACTTACTGGATAACGTTGCATGTCCTGGGCGCGGTAGGGATGGAGAAGCTCCTGTAGCTGTTCCCCAAGAGTTGCTGGATTGAGCCAGAGGTCATAGCTTTGGGGCGAGAGAATCACGGGCATGCGATCGTGGACTGGCTGCATTAACTCATTTGCCTGAGTGGTCAAAATGGTGCAGGACTCAATCTCGGTATCGCTTCCCTGCCAGTGCTCCCATAGTCCGGCAAAGGCAAAGGGTTGGCCTTGCGTAACCTGAATGTAGTAGGGCTGTTTTTTGCCCTGCGATCGCTGCCACTCATAAAAACCATCGGCCAGAATCAGACAGCGCCGCCGCTTGAACGCCGATCGAAAAGAGGGCTTTTCGGCAACGGTTTCAGCCCTAGCGTTGATCAACCGGGCTCCGATCGCTAAATCCTTGGCCCAGGCGGGCACCAATCCCCACCGCAATAGCTTGAACTGCCGTTTTTCCTGGGATGAGAACGTTACCGTCGGCACTGCTTGTGTCGGCGCAATGTTATAGCGAGGAGTCCACTCTGGAACCGCAAGTTCAAAAGTGCTAGAGAGGGTTTCGGCTGGTTTGGTTTGGCTGAATCGTCCGCACATAGAGAAGGAAACAGGGAGTAGGGGGGGGGTGGATTCTAGCATATCGAACAAAAT
>JBAUTA010000273.1:0-5669 GCA_049581985.1 Kovacikia sp. | reverse complement strand
GGGCATGGTGGGGAGTTATTATTTTGGGGCTTTCAGTCCACAAATCAATTCTTGATAGACTAGTAATGGGTCGAAGCAGAAATAACGAACCTGTTACAAATCAGCAACAAACCTTTCTGAATCGGCATTTCATACTTACTTTTTCCCTTTGCCTTCTACCCCATTGCACTAGTAGGTGCCATTGCCATCACTCTTGCCAGCATCCAACTGAATTAGATGAATATGCTTATAGCCCAGCTTAATTTCAAATTCATCACCTGGCTTTAATCCCATGGCCTGGGTGTAAGCTGCACCAATTACTATTTGACCATTTCTATGAACGCTAACCCGATAGGTCGGTTCGCGCCCCCGCCCATCTTTTGACCCTTCAGGGCTAAGTGGAATTCCTCTAGCAGCCAGTACAGCGTCATAGAAATCTGTGAGATTAACACGGGTTTGATTGTTTTTTGTAACCGTATAATACCCGCAGCGCTTTGCCGTTTCCCGTCTGGGCAAATTGGAAAGTTCCTTTACCTTTTGAAGAAGCGCTTTTCCAGTTAGTGGAGCCGTTGCATTTTCAGCCATCTCTATAATCCTGTGCCTATGTCCCAATTCTATTTTCCGAACCACTATCTTGAGCTACTATCTTGAGCCGCTATCTTGCTCTTGTGCCCTGCAAATTTCAGGATAACAAACAAGCCTGGGCTAATCTCCTGAGTATTATAAAAATATATCCCTAAATCCCTCTATTTTGACAATAATTTTTTCGTGTTTTTTCATTAAACGTTTGCTTAATTTTCCCTAGAAAGATAGCAGCCCTAAATTCCTTGAAAATAAGAGGAGTGATGGAGACTCTATCTCAGGAAAAAGCTTTCCTATCTATATAGAGCCATGAATAGAGTCATGATATGGCAACCCGATTTGGGGAGTGACAAAGATTTATACTGGAAACCTTTCTCACAAGGGATCTCATTCTCATAAATGATTTGGGAGTTCTTTAGATAGCTCAAAATCGATAACTAAAATCTGATTTTGGTAATCGCCCTATCGTAAATCACGATGGCGAACCTATGGGGATTGGGAAAGAACTCCCCAGTCAGGCAAGGACGTTTCCAACTCCCTCTGTTTACCCATAATCTGGGACTGCTATAGCGATCCTATTTAGATTGGGAAAGTCTTTCCCGTCAGGCAAAGACGTTTCCAACTCCCTCTATTCATAAGCAAATTAGACCAGCTATAGCGAGCCTATTTGGATGGTGAAAGTCTTTCCCACTAGGGAAAGACTTTCACCACTCTGCTTGTTCACAAATGATTTAGGACTGCAATATATGTAGTCTGCTGAGCCGAATGAGAAAAATTTGGAAAATCCAGGAATCTGTCGCTCAGTTCTGTTGGATTAGAGAGTTAAATGGCACCCAGCTACTTAGCTAAAATCCAGATAAGACAACGCTTCTGACCTCAGCTAGACCTGATTCAGACCAGAATCCTGCGATTTCAATTAATGGATTATTCGATTAAACAAAGATTTTTAACCGTGGGGTCTGTGTGCTGCTTCGGATTTCGATAACAATTCCCAGCTTGAGGATACCCATTGCTCTGAAGAACTTTTTGCAGCACTTCTCTTTCTGGCCTTGAAACAGTTGGTCAGTTGCCAACGGAACTCCCTAATCTCGCTTAGACTGAAAATAGCCGATCAAGCACCGTCTTAAAATGCAAGTTCTTTTCAGAGTTATTAGACAGGATCAAAAGAACCCTCCCAGCCTCCAAACCTATACCTTGGAGGTAGATCCCAGTAGCACAATCCTGGATTGTTTGAATCAAATCAAATGGGAACAGGATGGCACCTTAGCATTTCGTAAAAACTGTCGCAACACGATTTGTGGGAGCTGTTCCATACGGATTAATGGCCGCTCGGCATTAGCTTGCAAGGAGAGCGTCAAGAGTGAACTGGTTCGCTTAAGGCAAATAAATTCGAGTGGCTCCGCCTCAACCAATTCTGCTCAAGCTTCTCCAGAAGCCATCCCGGAAATTACGCTGGCACCGATGGGGAATATGCCAGTGATTAAAGATTTAGTTGTGGATATGGAAAGCTTTTGGGCCAATTTGAAGGCAGTAGATCCCTATGTCAGCAGTGCAGGCCGTCAAATCTCCGATCGGGAGTTTTTGCAAACGCCTGAAGAGCGGGCCCGGCTGAATCAGACTGGTAACTGTATTATGTGTGGTGCCTGTTACTCCGAGTGCAATGCCCGTGAAGTAAATTCTAGCTTTGTAGGCCCCCACGCGCTGGCGAAGGCATACCGGATGGTGGCAGATTCCCGCGATCAAACAGCAGAGGAACGGTTAGAAAAATACAACCAGGGGACTCAGGGGGTTTGGGGCTGTACCCGCTGTTATTACTGCAATGCGGTATGTCCAATGGGGGTCGCACCAATGGATCAGATTGGCAAAATTAAGAGCGAAATTCTAGACCGTAAGGACGAGCAGGCGAGTCGGGCAATCCGACATCGTAAACGACTGATTGAACTGGTTAAACAGGGCGGCTGGATCGATGAACGCCAGTTTGGGTTGCAGGTTGTGGGCAATTCTTTTCGAGATCTCAGGGGGCTGTTGAGTCTGGCACCCTTAGGGTTGAAAATGATTGGGAAAGGGAAGTTTCCGCTACAATTTGAGCCTTCTGAGGGAACTGCTACGGTACGATCGCTGATCGAATCAGTTCAGGTTTTTGAATCTTCCCCGGATTTTGTCGATGATGTTTTAACGGAAACCCCCGAACCTGTGGGTGGCTAAGGAAGGGGAACACAATGAACCCGGTAACCTGTAGGGGCTTAGCATCCGGGCAAAAACCTTGGCGATGACCGCAAACATAGCTACCGAACGCTAAGCCCTGAGGATTGGAATGGTTGATGTTATCTGATTTGCCATCCTACAGCCGCTTGCGGTCGAGTGGGCGATGACCCACCCACCCCTTTTTCAGGGAGGACCCAGCCTGTTGAGCGGCTGTCCAGATCGGTTGTAAAAGACAATATCCCACTGGCCGCTGGCACTGGACTGGAAAGCAATCGTGTTTCCATCTCCACTGATAGTAGGATTTCGCACCTCGGCCTTGAGGTTTTCTGTCAGATTACGCAGTTGGCGGGTTGTGCAATCGTACAGGTAAATCCCTGATCTTCCCTCTTGCACGCCGACAAATACGATAAAGCGGCCATTCTCTGAAATAGCAGGATTTGAAGCCATCCTATTAATTGCATTTAAACCCGGCAGATCAACCAGACTATGGGTAACCGTGTCATAGAGATAGATATCCGGGCTTCCTTTGCGATCGGAGGAAAATACGATGTATCGCCCCGAAATCCTGGGATTCATTTCCGCATAGGGGCTGTTAAGACTGCGCCCACCAGGGTCAAACGGGAAGCTGAGCCGTTGGGGGCCGACGCAGCTGGTTAGCAAACTAGCGAGGAACAAAATCGGGAAAGTGCGAAGCTTCACGGTCCAGATCAGGAAGGGGTAGTCCTATAGAAAAAAGGATGGAGCAATCACCTGGCTATTTCCAGAGGGGGACGAGTTACAGAGGGGGACGGGCTTGCTGGAAGTCAGGAATATCCAATTCAACACCGGGCCCCCGATCTAAGACTTCAATATCCCACTGACCGCGCGTGCCTGTTTCATAAACGATATAACGTCCATCCGGGCTAATGCTAGGATTGCGAAACCATCCTCGATAACCAGGGGTTAATACCTGAGGTTGTTGGGTCGCCCGATCGTAGATCTCAATTTCAGGTCTGGCGGTGTCACTGGCAACATAGGCAATATAGCGACCGGTATAGCTCAGGCTGGGGGATTCGGCGATCGCATCCAGCCGATTGAGGTGGGGTAAAGTAACGAACTGCTGCTGCTGCAAGTCATACATCAGAATTGCACGGGTTCCATTCCGATTAGAGACAAACGCAAGAAAACGACCATCCCCACTGATAGCAGGCTGCTCGTCGTTATAAAGACTATTCAAATCAACGGGACCTGTGGAAACAGGAGGTTGGCCACAAGCGGTTATTAGACCAATCAGGCTGAACCTGAGAAACCAATTCAGCCCTATTCTGAACCTATCCCTATCAGCGACCTGATTCACCTTTCCAGTTAACTCCAAGATCTGCCCAGAGCAACCCGGTTAGCAACCATTTAATGGATTTAGGGACCAGGGGGAAACAAGCTCACCATTTTGACCCGGCCCCCAAGTTCTTCTAGTAATTTCCCCAATTGTCTTCTTCATCGTCCACAGGACGGTAATCAACGTACTCAGAAGAAGGCGACTCAATATCAGAATTGCGACCGCGGCGGGGGGAAACATCCGATTCTTCCACAGGAGGGCGGGGACGCCTGGAGCGGGTTGAGCCAGAAACGGGATTGCCCGACCGGGAAGAAGTGCCCCGGCTACGCACGGGCCGATCTTCCCGCATATCCGTATCATCAGAACCTTCAGAATAATCTGAAGGACCCCGTTCAGAACGTGGACGCTGTTTACGACGGGCACGATCGCCAGGACCGAGCCGTTCTTCTCCACTGATGCGACTTGATGGACGACGGCTTACCCCTTCATCAAACTCATCGCGGTTAGGACGGGTATCGCGGGTACCAGGAATCCGGCGTCTAACTGGACGCTCTTCATAGGGGTTGAGTTCATCCAACTCTGCCCGATAAACCCGACTAACGGGCCGATCGTCATCGACGATCGGTGCATTCCGCTTCGCCTGTTGAGTTGCCACGCCACGCAGTCGAATGCCGTCGTAGGCATAAAACACAGCTGAACCTGCCAGCAGCACCTGAAGGAATTGCAAAATTGGATCTAAGCGCCATCCCTGAAAAAAGAGGATGCCGCCACTGAGTAATGCGACAGCCGCAAAAAATATGTCGTGGTCGCGGGCAAGTGCCGGACGCTGAGATCTCAAAAAATAGAGGGCTGCGCCTGCTGCCGCAAGGACAATCCCCAGGAGGCTACCCATATTTAGCCCAACGTTTACCATCGCATCTCTCTCCTACGTAATCCTATGGTAACGAGTGAAGCCCCAAAACTCCAAGTTAAGCTAGCCAGTCTAACTTGACCAGTTGCGTCTATCAAGCATCGCCCTATCTTTATACACACAAAAGGGGCAATGAAAAATCTGACAGACAGAAAGCAATATTGCGGCGGCTTAATCCTCTTTAGTCCAAAGTATTCCCCGGATGAGGCACCGCTTAAAACAAAAACCTCAAATTAGCAGCAGAAGATCACTTAAACCAGTTTCATCTTCTACTCTAGTCTGAGGTCTTTTCAGATTGGGTAACCGTTGTGTCAAGGGTCGATGGAATAAAAACGACCTGGGACTACATAGAGCGTCTAATCTTATCCTTTTGGCTGATCAGAACCAACCCTACAGCAATGGGAACCAGCACAATGACGGCCCCCAAAAGCAGGCTCCACAAGAAATTTGCTAAAGACGGAGTCATGAATCCCTTGCCTCTAATAGAACAGTTTATTCCTCATAATTTTAACGGTCTGTCACACACTTGAGAAGCAGTTTAGGAAAAGGAATTTGTTAAAGCATTTCCGAATCACGCCCCTGTCAATTTAAACAGCAACTACGACAGATGGAAACAGGGGCAGGGGCTTCAGTGGGAGCGATTCGACGGAGACGGTCAGCTTCGCCCCTGGCTAGGGG